>NZ_JAEQCF010000161.1:0-4069 GCF_020738625.1 Microcoleus sp. PH2017_09_SFU_O_A | reverse complement strand
GTGGCTCAAGCTCAATGCTCCTGAAAAATCCTATCGTTGGGTTAGGGGCTGTTATGAAATAATGCTCAAACTGGAAAGCTTTCCTAGTCGTTGTCCCTTAGCATTAGAAAGTGAGTATTTCGACCTGGAAATACGTCAAATTTTATATGAGAAGAAATATCGTATTTTATTTAGTATCGTAGAAGATGAAAATACTAGAATGGTTGAAATTCACCGCGTTCGTCACAGTTCTCAACAAAATTTTGATTCTTTAAAACAGCTTTTGGATAATGATGAAGAAGAGTAAAATAGAAATAAACTCCATTACCCATTACCTAAAAAAATGATCGCCGCCAAAGAAAACTTTCCTCAAATAACCCCAGAAGAATACTTTGCTTGGGAAGAAAAGCAGCTAGAAAAGCATGAGTATATCGACGGCCAAGTCTACGCCATGAGCGGCGGTAGCGTAAACCATAGCCGCATTGCCGTCAGACTCACAACTCTCTTCTCCAATCATCTAGAAAACAGCAGTTGCGAAACAGGAAACTCCGATCTGAGAGTCAACATTGTCGGAACCAAAAACTATATCCACCCCGATGCAAGTGTAACGTACGACGATCGCGATAAAACCACAACCCAATACATTACCTACCCCTGCTTAATCGTTGAAGTTCTCTCTCCCAGCACTGAGGCATACGATCGTGGTGGCAAATTTAGAATGTACCGCAACAACCCTGTCTTACAAGATTACCTATTGGTTAGTTCCACCAGTATCGAAATGGATTTGTATCACAAAAATGATGCTGGTGAATGGCTCATTATTAACTACAAAGCAGGTGACACCATCGAACTAAAAAGCATCAATCTCAGTTTTGCGATCGAACAAGTCTATCGCAACCTCGACCTCACCCCAGAAACAACACCTTAAAAGTTGACATATATCATAAAACTAAGGTGATTTACGTCCGGTGAGCGTGTTGGTATTACTACTTTTAAATTAGGAGATTGTTATGATTGCAGCTAGAGAGCAGGAGCGGTACTTTACGCCTGAAGAGTATTTTGCTTGGGAGGAGCAACAATTAGAAAGGCACGAGCTAATCGATGGTCGCGTATGTGCGATGAGTGGGGGCACGCAAAATCATAGTGCGATCGCGGGAAACTTTTTAGTGACGATCAAGCCCCATCTGCGGGGTAGTGGTTGTAAAACATACAATTCTGACTGCCGCGTAAATATCCTCAATACTCGCAACTATACCTATCCCGATCTGAGTGTCACTTGCGATCGGCGAGATAATTCTAGCCCTCAATATATTACCTATCCCTGTTTGATTGTTGAGGTTTTATCGGATAGTACCGAGGCTTACGATCGCGGCAAGAAGTTTGAAAAATATCGCCGCAACCCGAATTTGGTTGATTATGTGTTGGTGAGTTCGGATGAGATGGCGATCGATATTTATCATAAAAATGATGCAGGGGATTGGTTGATCCTGAGCTATCGATCGGGCGATCGGGTCGAGCTTAGAAGTATTGGGTTGAGTTTGGCGATCGAGCAATTATATGAAGAAATTGTTTTCGAGCAGCAATCTTGAATTTATTATTAAGAGGGCGATGTAATAATATTGATGTAGAGTTATAAGAAATCTGTTACCGTTTAAATATTTGTGCAGCATATGCGTCCGAATGTTGACTCTCAGAAGATAGAACGACTGATGCAAGTCTTGGGCAGAGAGGCTCAGGGCTCAGGGTGCATCTATTTTACGGGTGGTGCTAGCGCCCTACTGATTGGATGGCGGAGTTCGACCATTGATATCGATATTCGTCTAGATCCTGAACCCCCAGGCATTTTTGGTGCGATCGCCAAAATCAAACAAGAATTGAATATTAATATCGAACTGGCTTCCCCACAGGATTTCTTACCCACAATTCCGGGGTGGCGCGACAGGAGTATCTTCATTGGCAAATACGGTCAAATCTCGTTTTATCACTATGACTTTATAGCCCAAGCACTCTCCAAAATATCCAGGGGATTCGATCGGGACATTAAAGATGTTCAAGCCATGTACGAACAGAAATTATTTTCATTAGAAGAACTGCGGAATAGTTTTGAGAGTATTGCACCCGAATTAATCCGATTTCCCTCTCTTAATCCTGATGCGCTCAGAAGCAGAGTTGAGAACTTCATTAAACGTTTTGAAAGTAACATAGAGGATGGACAGTTATGAGCTTGAATGAGTTACCGGGAGCAGAGCTAATTCTACCTGGACTGGACGATCTTCATCATGGTAAAACTAATACAATTGGGTCATTGTTAGTCGCGATCGCGGCAACTCGCCTAGCCGAAGCGGGCTTAGATGTTCCTAAAGATCGTCTGGCCGCAGAGCCAGAATTGACTCTTTATGCCCGCCTTCAAGATGAACGAGATGATGCTTATCCCTACTACAATGCTTTGCTGAATCGCTTGAATAGCTTTTGCAATGCACTTGAACTTCGTTATATGTGAGAATATGCGATCGATCGGCAGGAACAAAAGGATTTAATTAAAAAAAAAGATGTCGATCGCTGCCGGTGGGCGATCGCTTATAATTGGATGAAAGCGCGATCGATAAGACTCACCCCAAAATACCTATGAAAACCACGATCGAAATCGATAACTCCCTCATCACTAATGCGCTCCAGGCGACTGGACTCACAGCACAACAAGAAGTTGTCGAACTGGCTCTGAACCTGTTGATCCAAATGAAAAACCAACAGAACCTCCGGGCGCTAAGGGGTAAACTCGCCTGGGACGGCGACCTCGATCGCATGAGAACGGATGCGGAACAATAGGCTTGCTATGAAAAATGTTTGTGTAAATCGTTAGAATAGTAAGTGCCAAAACCAACCAAGGAGAAACCATTGTTAAGCCTAGAAATGGCGATCGAAAAAATCCAACATTTTTCCCCAGAACAACGCAATAAAGTTATTGAATTTATCGAATTTCTAGAATTTCAAGCCAGCCAAACTCAAACGATAGAACAAAAAAACGATGACTCCGATCGAGAACAATCCTTTTTTGAGCTAGCCGGAATCTGGGAACAAAAAAATATCACCCTAGACGACATTCGCAAAGACGCATGGGGTAAGGATACATTCTATGTAGCTTCACAGAAAAATAGTATTACCGAGTGTTTCTTATGAACTACCGAGACCACATCACGATCGAAGCAAATAAACGCGGTGGTAAGCCTTGTGTACGCGGCTTGCGAATTACGGTTTATGAAGTGCTTGAGTACCTGGCTTCCGAGATGACTGAAGCAGAAATTCTCGACGATTTTCCCGATTTGACACGAGAAGATTTAAAAGCTTGTATAGCTTATGCTGCTGACCGTGAGCGTCGGTTTATGACCGCTACGTTATCAGCATGAAATTACTTTTTGATGAAAACTTGTCGCCCAAGTTGCCGAATCGTTTGAGCGATATTTTCCCAAATTCGCTTCACGTTCGAGATCTGGGCATGAAAGCAACGATCGACCCAATAGTTTGGGATTATGCAAAAGACAATGATTTGATGATTGTCTCGAAAGACGCGGATATGCACGACCTGAGCTTAGTATTTGGGAATCCACCGAAAGTTATTTGGCTTCGACTTGGAAACTGTTCGACATCACAAGTTGAAAATTTGCTGCGTCGGGATTTTAAGGCGATCGAATTATTTTATGAAGACGAGAATTTATCGCTGCTTGCTTTATCATAATGGATCGATCGCCCAGGGTGTGCGATCGACTTATCATTCTTACTTGTGGAGAAATGTATGACCCAGCGACCAATAGTTCTGATAACTGGTGCAAGTCGGACTATTGGCATCGGATCATCAATTGCCGAAGAATTAGCAAAATCAGGCTGGGATGTCGCTCTGACCTATTGGCAGCCATACGATGCGTCAATGCCTTGGGGTAGCGATCCGAAAGAGGTTCAGTCACTTTGCCACAAACTTGAGCAATTCGGTGTGCGATCCACAGCGATCGAGGTTGATTTATCCTTGACTGATTCTGCTTCGCGCATATTCGATATTGTTGAGCATGACCTGGGAAACGTTACGGCAATGGTTATT
>NZ_JAEQCF010000189.1:0-1076 GCF_020738625.1 Microcoleus sp. PH2017_09_SFU_O_A | reverse complement strand
TATTTTTGGGTAAGAAGCTTTCTTACCCTATCTTTTTTGAGGCGATTTGTCTAGAGTTATCTCCCTGTATGCTTTTCAGACGACCTGTCACCCCGTCAGAAAAAAGGAACATTTGTTTCAATCCCTGATAGGGATTTAGGGTTTTTGCGGCGTTGTGTAGGAATTGTGCTTTCTACTACTTTTGTGTTTCAATCCCTGATAGGGATTTAGGGTTTTTGCGGCAGAGCGTCGGGTATTGTGGCCCCGGCGGTAGGATGTTTCAATCCCTGATAGGGATTTAGGGTTTTTGCGGCGCTATATCCCGGCGTGATAATTATGCCGATATTTGTTTCAATCCCTGATAGGGATTTAGGGTTTTTGCGGCACAAAATGATATGGGAAGCCCTCGCTCTACTTGTGTTTCAATCCCTGATAGGGATTTAGGGTTTTTGCGGCCGAGCAGTCGAGGCGAGATTTTGCCGATATTGTTGTTTCAATCCCTGATAGGGATTTAGGGTTTTTGCGGCTAGCAAGCGGGTACGTAGACCTCTATGACGGCTTAGTGTTTCAATCCCTGATAGGGATTTAGGGTTTTTGCGGCAGACACTCCCTCCAACTCACCGCTCAGCGGTCGGTTTCAATCCCTGATAGGGATTTAGGGTTTTTGCGGCTCAGACAGTTAACTTCTCCAGTTCGCTCATAACAAAGCTCGTTTCAATCCCTGATAGGGATTTAGGGTTTTTGCGGCGCTATGATCGTTTTTGATTGTTATTGTCCCGGTTTTTTGTTTCAATCCCTGATAGGGATTTAGGGTTTTTGCGGCGCTGACTGAGATAAGCCTCGGTTGAACTTTGTCCAAATCGATGTTTCAATCCCTGATAGGGATTTAGGGTTTTTGCGGCTTTGGGCAATCTTCGACTGAGGCTTATCTCGGTTTCAATCCCTGATAGGGATTTAGGGTTTTTGCGGCGCGAATAGATTCAACAAACTTTTCTTTCATAATTAGGGCTTGCTGAATAATTGATTGCCAACCAAGAGCAGGAGCGATCAATATATTCAAGCTTGGTTAAAGATAAGTTTTTTCTGTATCGAGTCGC
>NZ_JAEQCF010000160.1:0-5160 GCF_020738625.1 Microcoleus sp. PH2017_09_SFU_O_A | reverse complement strand
GGGAAACCAGACTTAGCTGTGGCGAACTTCGGCAGCAACAACGCCTCCATCCTGCTCAACACCACCCCCACGGGAGCTACCACCCCCACTTTCGCCACCCAAGTTGACTTCCCAACTGGCAGTAGCCCCCGCTCCGTCAGCATCGGCGACTTCAACGGCGACGGGAAACCAGACTTAGCTGTGGCGAACAGAAGCAGCGGCACCGCCTCCATCCTGCTCAACACCACCACCCCCAAAGTTACCGCTGTCACCGCCACCACTGCTGACGGCAGTTACGGTGTAGGTTCTACTATTGCCATCACCGTCACCTTCGATGCTGCCGTGACTGTCACTGGCACACCCCAACTGCAATTAGAAACCGGTACAACCGACCAATTTGCCACCTATGCTAGTGGTAGTGGCGGTACTGCACTCACTTTCAACTATTTAGTACAAGCTGGGGACACTTCTGCTGACTTAGAATATCTCTCTACCAGTGCGCTTACTCTCAACGGTGGCACAATTCAAGATAATTTGGCTACGAATGCCGATTTAACCCTCCCCGCCCTAGCCACAGCCAACTCCCTCGGCGGCAGCAAAGCCATAGTTATTGACGCCGTTGCACCCACCATCACCAACATCACCTCTACCACCGTCGATGGTAGTTACGGCACAACTGGCAACATCAACGTCACCGTCAACTTCAGCGAAGCAGTAACATTAGCAGGCGGTAATATGACAGTCGCTTTAGACACAGGCGGCACTGTTACTATTGCACCTTTCACCGGCACATCTGCTGTCGGCACATACACTCCAGCCGCCGGACAAAACAGCACGGATCTCAACTCAACAACCATAACTTTAGCAACAGGTGCAACCTTAAGAGATGCTGCGGCAAATAATGCAACATTAACTATTCCTGCGGGACAATCTTTAGCTGATAACAAAGCCATAGTTGTAGACACAATTGTACCCACAGTAGCCTTAACATCAACATCACCAACCACCACAAACGCACCCTTTTTAGTCGCAGCAACATTCAGCGAAAATGTCACAGGATTTATTCCCAGCGACGTGAATTTGACTAACAGTGCGATTAGCAATTTCACAGGTAGCGGCACAACTTATACTTTTACAGTTACACCGACTGCTAGTGGCGCTGTCACCGTAGATGTTCCCGCAGCTACAGCCACTGATACAGCAGGTAATAACAATACCGCTGCGGCTCAATTGACTCGCACTGCCGATATTACAGCACCCACAGTAGCCTTAACATCAACATCACCAACCACCACAAACGCACCCTTTTTAGTCACAGCAACATTCAGCGAAAGCGTCACAGGATTTATCGCAAGCGACGTGACTGTTGCTAATGGCGCTGTTAGTGGATTTACAGGTAGCGGTACAACCTATAATTTCACAGTTACACCAACTGCAACTGGCAATGTCACCGTAGATGTTCCCGCAGCTACAGCCACAGATACAGCAGGTAACAACAATACCGCAGCCACCCAACTTGTTCGCACTGCCGATATTACAGCACCCACAGTAGCCTTAACATCAACATCACCAACCACCACAAACGCACCATTCATAGTCACAGCAACATTCAGCGAAAGCGTCACAGGATTTATCGCAAGCGACGTGACTGTTGCTAATGGAACTGTTAGCGGATTTACAGGTAGCGGTACAACCTATAATTTCACAGTTACACCAACAGCCGCTGGCGCTGTCACCGTAGATGTTCCAGCAGCGCGGGCAACTGATACAGCAGGTAATAACAATACCGCTGCGGCTCAATTGACTCGCACTGCCGATATCACCGCACCCACAGTAGCCTTAACATCAACATCACCAACCACCACAAACGCACCATTCATAGTCACAGCAACATTCAGCGAAAGCGTCACAGGATTTACTACAACTGGTGTGACTGTTGCTAACGGAACTGTTAGCGGATTTACAGGTACTGGTACAACTTATAATTTCACAGTTACACCAACAGCCGCTGGCGCTGTCACCGTAGATGTTCCCGCAGCTAAAGCCACTGATACAGCAGGTAATAACAATACCGCTGCGGCTCAATTGACTCGCACTGCCGATATTACAGCACCTACTGCTAATTTGGCTGCAATTTCTAACGTTACTACAGCGGGTGGTACAAGTCAGACATTGACAGTTACTTTCAGCGATAATAGTGGAGTTGATGTTAGCAGTTTAGATAATTCTGATGTTGTTGTAAATTGGTCAGGTGGTGCTATTCCTGCTACCTTTATTAGTGCAACACCCATCGGAAATGGTACACCGCGTACAGCGACATATTCGTTGACGCCCCCAGGTGGAATTTGGGATAATGCTGATAATGCTACTTACACGGTTAATTTGCAAGGAAGTCAGGTTAAAGATGCGCTTGGTAATTTGAATGCTGCTAGCAGTTTAGGTACTTTTGGCGTGAATATTCCCGTACCTGTCACCACACCAACTCCGGTAACAACACCAACTCCGGTAACAACACCAACTCCGGTAACAACCCCAACTCCGGTAACAACCCCAACTCCGGTAACAACACCAACTCCGGTAACAACACCAACTCCGGTAACAACACCAACTCCGGTAACAACACCAACTCCGGTAACAACGCCAACTCCGGTAACAACACCAACTCCGGTAACAACACCAACTCCTGTCACAACGCCAACTCCTGTACCATTCGTAACGCCAACACCGACACCGATAGTCACACCAACGCCTGCGGAAACACCGACACCAACACCCGCACCAACGCTGACACCGACGCCAACACCGACGCCAACACCATCGGTAACGCCAATAACTAATAACATCCCGAATGATGACTGCATCTGCGACAAAATTGACTATCCCAACTTAAACCAACCCAATGCAGTTGAAAATACCATACTCGGTGTATCCGGCATTCAAATAGGCACTGCCAAAAATGATGAATTTCTCGGCAGCAACAACGGCAATATATTTGATGCTTCTTCCGGGAAGGACAACTTATATGGTGGCGGCGGAAACGACATTTTCAACGGCAACAAAGGCAACGATTTTATCAGCGGTGGCAAAGGCAATGACATCCTATTTGGAGATGAAGGAAACGACATCATTCTGGGTGAATTGGGCAAGGATTTAATCTTTGGAGGTAAAGGCAATGACTCCTTAAATAGCGGCGAAGGTGATGACATCGTTTATGGGAATCGAAATGATGACTTTATCGATGGTGGCAAGGGTAATGACACCTTATTTGGAGGTAAAGGTGATGACATCATCCTTGGTAGTGAAGGTAATGACTCCCTGCTTGGAAATGAGGGTTCGGATACCATCTGCGGCGGGGCTGGAAATGATTTTATCAGAGGGAATGAACAAGCAGATATTTTGGGAGGTTGTGAAGGAAATGACACCCTGTACGGAGGGGAAGATAATGATACTCTTCTAGGCGGTAAAGGTGATGATATTCTTTACGGAGAATTGGGTAATGATAGTTTGATTGGCGGTAGCGGTAACGATATCTTTGTCTTGAAATCAGGTGAAGGATTTGACATAATCGCTGATTTTACCGTGGGTCAAGATTTGATTGGATTAAGCGGTGGTTTAAGTTTTAATCAGTTAGCAATAACTCAAAATACTCAGGGAACTCTCATCAAAAATGTCTTGACGGGACAGGAGTTGGGTGTGATGATTGGAGTGAGTGCTAATGCGATTACTTCTGCTAATTTCCGGTTGATTTAGGGAAGTGATTTACCGTTGGGTGGGGGCGGGTTTTTGAGATTATTGGTTGAGTGGCAATTATTGTTGGTGAACCCGCCCCTTGTATCTTAAAAGAGTGAGTCAGTCGATCGCCACGTCATTGATTCCATCATACCGATAAGTGGGCGATCGTACCGATAAGTGGGCGATCGAGCCGATAAGTGGGCGATCGTACCGACAAGCAAAACGAATCTAAAGAAACAAGGAAAGTTTTGTAAAAAAGGTTCTGTAACAGGCGAAAGTGCTAGCTAGGGCTTGCTGAATAAGCCTAAAACCCTTACCTGAAAAAACTTGACTCGCGATCGGCACTGACAATGTGTTAGACTATGAGGTAAAATTAGTCAAAAGCCATGCACAGCATCACTTTCGTTCATGTACCGAAAACTTGACTAAAGCCCCAAAAGCAGTGTCCAACTTTGCCCTTCACGGACAAGGACAATTATCAGAGAATAATCGTTGGTAATCATGGCAAAAATAATTCCATGGTCAGAATTTTTGTTGATGAATATGCCCAAAAATTCACCTGTTCAACGGGGAACAAATAAGAGAAAACCCATACCTACAATACTTCCTAGGTCTAAGTGGCTATAGTAATGCTAGACCATTCGACTCATCCATGTTCGTTTATTTTCGGCAAAGAATAGGAGTCAACCCGAGGAAATAAAATCAATGAAAAAATGGTCAAAGACCAGACCAAAGTACCAGGAGAAGAAGTAGAAAAAAAGTAATCAGATTGGAGTGAACCCAAAAATCAAGGAAAATTAATATTATAGCCTTTCTCAAAAAGGTGAGGTATGACTGACAGGTTATATAACCACTGAAACCAAGAGGGCCCAAGCCCAACAACGTCCGCGAATCTTTCGCTAGATCCGCTATAGATGCAACCTGTGCGCCAGCCGACATTAAATATCCGACCGACTTAGGACTATTAAATCAAGCCCGAGAACATACTGAAAAAATCATAGATAGTCTACACAATCAAACTAGATCACCCGTAAAAAAAAGCCTCTTGACATATCGAAACAGAGCCAGAAAAGAATACCTAACCATAGCAAAACAAAAAAAGCCACGACGAAAATCAAGAAGAAAAGCCATTAAAAAACAACTGCAATACATCCAAAGAAATTTGGCTAGTATAGAGCGAATGCGTCAGCTACAGTTATTAACCAAATCTCATTATAGAATGCTGTTAGTAGTTACAGAAGTCTACCGCCAACAGTTGTTAATGTACAAAAAGAAAGAACATAGTATTCCCGACAGAATAGTAAGTTTAACGCAACCACAGATCCGCCCGCTCCGTGAGAGGGAAAGCTTGGAAATCCGTTGAATTTGGGGCAAAACTGTCAGCCAGTTGTCGAAATGGGTACGTATTTTTAGACCGAATTAGTTGGGATAACTTCAACGAATCAGGAG
>NZ_JAEQCF010000040.1:0-71163 GCF_020738625.1 Microcoleus sp. PH2017_09_SFU_O_A | reverse complement strand
GGAATTGGGAATTGGGAATTGGGAATTGGGAATTGGGAATTGGGAATTGGGAATTGGGAATTGGGAATTGGGAATTGGGAATTGGGAATTGGTAATGGGAATTGGTAATGGGAATTGGGAGTTTTTTTTATTTACGATCGATATCAGATATTTTATCAATCATTTTTTCTTGCTTACCACCTATTGAGTTTAGATAAGCATTTAGCTTTGGCGACAAGTCATCAATTATTGGTTGGAATTTATTTACCTGTTCTATTCCCAACAATTTTCTAGCATATGCCAGTCTCAACAAACTGATTGTTTCATACAAAGAGCCTCTGGCAATCTTCACAAAACGCCGATTGTCTTGATAATTATACCTGCCCCGTCCTTCTGCAATATTAGCACAAACACTATCGGCTGCACGTACAAGTTGTTTCCCCATAGTATCTTTCGTAAAAAAGTCCCACTCTTTGACAATAAACCAAACCTGATTTGCTAGTTTTTCAGCCAACTTGTAAACATCCAAATCTTCAAAATCCGGTCTACTCATATCCCAACCCTCTATTACCTATTACCCATTACCTATTACCTATTACCTATTACCTATTCCCCATTCCCCATGATTATGTGTTCGATGACTCTTGTTGTTGGAATAGGCAGTAGTAACGCCCTTTCAGAGCCATTAATTCTTTATGAGTTCCGCGCTCGACTACAGAACCTTGATCCATCATAATTATTATGTCGGCGTTTTGGATTGTAGTCAGGCGGTGAGTAATGAAAAACACCGTGCGGCCGGCGAAAGATTCTGCTAAGTTGTTGCAAACTTGGCGTTCGGAATGGTAGTCCAAGGCGCTTGTAGCTTCGTCCAAAATCAGCAGTTTCGGGTTTTGCAAAATCGTCCGGGCGATCGCCAAACGCTGCCGTTGACCCCCAGAAAGCGACGCACCACGTTCTCCCACCACCGTATTGTAACCAGCGGGCAAGCCCATGATAAAATCGTGAGCTACAGCTAATTTCGCAGCTCGTACAATCTCATCCGTACTCGCATCGGGATTGCTCAGAGCAATATTTTCTTGGACAGTACAGTTAAACAGCAAAGTATCTTGCAGTACCACGCCAAGCTGACTGCGGAGCGAATATAATTCCACCTTGGCAATGTCATAGCCGTCAATAAAAATCCGGCCCGAAAGCGGGGCATAAAGACGCTGCAACAGCTTCATCGCCGTACTCTTACCGGAACCGCTTCCCCCCACAATTCCCACAAAACTGCCCTGGGGAAATTCCAAGTTCACATTCGCCAATTGCAGCGCGCCGCTCTCTAGGAATCGGAAGGAAACCTCTTCATAGGTAACCTGCCCTTGAATTGCCGGCAGCGGGATATTGCTCCGGTCTTCCTCGCTGGTTTCCGTGGGTTTGTCGATGATATCCTTGAGCATATCGATCGACATCGAGACCTCTTGGAAACTCTGCCACACGCTCACAAACCTGAGGAGCGAACCAGTCACGTTACCGGAAATAATTCGGAAAGCAATCAACTGACCCAAAGTAATGTCATTGCTCAGTACCAAATAAGCTCCCACCCACAACTGAGCCAAGTTACCCACTTGGTTTAAAAAACCACTAATCGTACCTGCCGTAGTCCCGGTCAGAATTGTTTTAAAACTGGCTGTAATATATTTTGCGTAACGGCTAGACCACTCCCAGCGGGATTTCAATTCAATATTTTGAGCCTTAACAGTTTGAATTCCGCTGACTACTTCCACTAGATAGGATTGAGAGTCAGCAAAACGCATATTTCTTTGTTTGATCAGGCGCAGCACCAGCGGATTGATCAGAACAATCATCAGCGCTAGTACCGGGACAACTGCCAAAGATACGAAGGTTAGTTTCACACTGTAGGAGAGCATCACGGCGACGTAAACCACCGAAAATACTGCATCGAGAACCACTGTCAGAGCGGTACCTGTCATGAATTCCCGAATCTGGCCCATCATGCTGAATTTGTAGACCAGATCTCCGACGCGCCGGTTGTCAAAATAACTCTGGGGCAGCCGGAGCAAGTGGTCGATTACCTCCGCACTCAATTTGACATCAATGCGGTTGGAAGTATCTACAAATAAGAAGGTACGCAAACCGTTGAGGAGTCCTTCAAATAGGGCAACACCTAACAGAAACGCACCCAAAATATCCAAGGTGTCGATGCTGCGCTGACCTAATACTTTATCAATAATTACTTGGCTGATTAAAGGGTTGGCAAGACCAAATAGTTGCACAAAAAACGAGGCGAGCAATACCTCAATAAATACTGTTTTGTGTTCCATCAGCGCCGGCACAAACCACCAGAAGCTGAACTGCTCTTTTTGTTCGACTTGCGGCTCTTGCAGCAGCAGGACTTCTCCCTGTTCTCCCCAGTCTTCTCTAAACTGAGGTACCCGCATCCGCATCAGCCCCTTTTCTGGGCTGGCTAGTACCAATTCTTGCTCGGTGATGCTGTAAACAATGGCAAAGCTATCTAGGAATTTAATCATGACCGGAGCTTTGATCCGGTTGATCGCATCTGCTGGCACTTGCGCCAATTGAGGGGTCAGGCCGATGCTTTGGGCGATCGCCCCACAGGCTTGCAGATTGATAACACCAGCGGTTTTTAACTGATTTTCTAGAACTTTGCGGATGATATCCCGACGAAATTTGATACCAAAATACTTGCTCAACATTTGGAAGCAAGCTAGCGGGGCATCTATTTGCCCTTTGGCGGGGAAAACTGGATATTTCCCCGCATCCTTTGGTGCGTCGATTTTGGATTCTGGGGGACGAGGTGGGGCGATGGGTACATCATCAAAAATGATGCCTCGCTTTTTCCCTAAGCCTCCTGTTCCTGTGTCTGTCTCGCCAGTTAAGGGATCTTCTAGCTCTGATGGTGATGCTGAGGGTTGCCGGAAGCCTACCAAGCGGGCACCGGCGCTGCCTTCTACTTTTAAGGATTTGGCTGCCTTTTCAACAGAGAAGCGGCTGCCGGTGGGAAACTCGCCCAAGACGCCGCTGCTGACTAGCCAAATTCGATCGGCATCTAGTTCGTTAGCGAGGTCTTGAGTTTTTTTGTTACCCTTTGGGACGTTGACAACTGTCGCGTCTTCCCAAGCTTGCCGAGTTAGTTCCTTGAGATCCGAAGTGCCGTCGGCTTGGCGCTGCAATTCCAGGCTCAACAGTTCAAACACTTCGCTCAAGGAAGAGTGAGCGTGAAAAGCTTCTCCAAATGTCGGCTGTTTTTCCAGTACACTCAGGAAATCTTCAGCAGGTAGGACGATCGCGATTACATCTGTAGAGGCGATCGCAGTTTCGCAGGGAACTCCCCTGAGCAAACCCGCCCAGCCGAGAATTTCCTGCGACTGCACCAACCGCAAACTGACGTGGCGTTGCGATCGCTGGTCAAAGCCCAGCAGCCGGGCCTGACCTTGATAGATAATTGCCACCTGAGTCGGCATTTTTTCGCGTTCAAACAGGGGTTGCCCCGTCCGGTAGCCCAGGAGTTGGCATTTAGCCACCAAGGCTGTTAGATCCGTCTCTGACAGTCGGTCAAAGGGAGGTGTTTGAGCTAAGAAATCCTGAATTTGGGTGAGGGAAACAGCGGAAGAAGTCATCCAATTTTCGATTTTTGATTTTTGATTTTTGATTGAAGAATTGAGCCTACAGCCTTTACCGTTCAATTACAGACGCGGATGAGAGGGGCTGTAGCGGGCATAAGTCATCCAATTTTCGATTTTTGATTGAAGAATTGAATCCACACATCAATCCAGAGTGTTTTTGTGACGATGCCAAGGTTTTTAAAGTCTCCAAGGATAAATCCGGGGGCCGATCGCCAAATTAGTTTCGGTCATCGGAAAATGTGCGTGGAAACCCCGTCCTTGTACAACTGCTCTATATTTGATACAATTTTAGTGGTCAACGACCCACCCGCGACGATGGAGACATAAACCCTAACACCAAAGTTTGCGAACAATCGCAACGGGGCAGAAAAATCGGTAGACCGGGAAAAGAGGACGGGGCAATGGTAAACATCCCTAGAATCAAAACAGTCAATCAGAATTCCTTTTGGGTTTTCGACACATAAAAACCGCTGGACTAGCGGGGTTAGTCTGGGGAGCGAACATAAGACCATAAAACTCCTTGTGGGTAGAGGCAGTTGCATTGAAGCAGAAACTCAAATCGTGAGGTTTGGGAATCCCCACGCCTTCAGGCGGGGGGAGGATGTCAAGATATTGAAGAGACGGAAGAGAGCGGCTGTAGCGGGCCTATTTGCGATATTTGTTCGGCGAGCCAGCTTTCAAAGAGTTCGTTAATCAGGTGCAGCCGCATCGATTCGTCGAGCTGGGCCGGCATGAACTTTTCTAGTCGAATAATTACCATCCATTCTGCCAGAGGACGCGGCGTCCAGAGTTGATTTGGCTGGCTGACTGATAAAAGTTTACTGATTGCCGGGTGAGGCTGACTGAGGGGTACTGGACCCAACAGGCCGCCAGACTTGGATTCGGGGCCTTCGGAGAAGTCGCGAGCTACTTCAGCAAAGGTTTGTTCCCCTTCCAGGATGCGGAAGTAAAGTTCGTTTGCCAGTGCTGGATTTTTGGTGCGTACCAGGGAATAGACTACGTGGTCTAGACTGGCTTTGCGGGTTAAAAAATAATTATCTACTTTAGGTCTCCAAGTCTCTTGCTTAAATTTTTCGATCAGCAAGGGCCTGACGGCCATCTCTTGAAGTTCTTCTTCTGTCATATTTTGACTCCGCAGCCAAGCTTCTCTGGCGTCGGGGGCTGTCAGTTGGTGCTGTACCAGAAAGTTCTCGACGGCGGATTTGCGTTCTTCGTCGCTGCAACTAAAGGATGCGATCGCTTGGTCGATGATTACACCCCGCAAGAATTGGGGCATCAACTGGTAACGCTTCAGGAGCGATGGCATATCCTGAGCTTGCAGTAATTTATCGCCTATTTGAAAAAGTCCTGTCATTTTTTAATCTCCAACTGACTTGCGCTTCCCCTTTTAATTTAGCTGTGGCAGGAAAAGAGCGACAACCACTAACCCCTCAATCTCCCGATGATAGCAGAGCGTTAAGAAACCTAGCGCTATAGCTGTCTATTTCTTGACGCTTTGCATCCAGACGGGGTTCCTTTCAAATAGTTTGCCTATTTGATGGGAGTAAGCGCGACTGTCGAGAATTTTGGGATTTGCCGCCATTGTTTGCTGGATTCGATCCCGATAGCGCCGGCGCAGTTCTGGGTTTGTTCCCAGTGCTGTACTCAGTTCTATATAAGAGTTCTCGCTATGTGCTACCAGTTCCGGAAGTTGTAGTTCTTCGAGGACTGCTGCAAATTGTCCCGATCGAGTTTTTTGCCCTTTTCTTGCCACTACAGGCAACCCGGCCAACAGCGGTTCAGCAAAGGGGCCGGCATCGCTGTATGGATAGGAGTCTAAATATATATCAGCCAATTCCAGACATTTTATGCAATCTGCACGATTTGATAGCGCTCGTATCACAACTACCCGCTTTTTGTCAATTCCAAATTCCCCGAAAGTCGATCGAATTTGGTGGTAAAAAGGCACCGTCGGATAGTTTTCGGTGCGCGATCGAAAGGGATACAAAACTAAAATAGAATTCGGTACACCCGCAATAATTTTTGCCCAAGTTTCTCGCAATTCTGGGATAATTGTCCGAGCCCGAGCACAGGACATGAACACTACAGATTCATCGGTGGCTCCCCAACTGCTGCGAGTCGGTTCAACGGTGGCAGGGGCTAACTCTACAGGATAGCTGAAACAAACTCCCGACCCTTCTAAAGTAATTAATTTTTCGCGATACTCTGGTGCATCTGCCGGCAAAGTCAAATCTCCGACAATCAAACAATCGATATTGCGGGCTGCGGTAGTGGCGGGAGTGGATGCAGCGGTAGCAATTTGCACCCGCGCCAGTCGGTGCAAGCACAGCAGCGCGCTGGGCCCGGAAGTGTCGGCGATATTGGTGCTAATTAGCAGAATATCTAAATCGTGCGATCGAATTTCCTGCACTTGCTGCGGCAAATCTTCCGAAAGTTGGACTAGCTTGTCGGCGCAACTTTCGCAATATTTCCCCAGTTGCTCATCTTGTACCTGGAAATGATACACGATAACTTCAAATTTGTCTCTGTCTAAATATTCAAAACCTGAAAGAGCAGCAAAAGTCTCAAATTCAGCACTAATTTTGTAGAGCAAAAAGCCGACTCTAACTTTAGTTCGTCGAGGTGATCTATCAGCAAAATTCCAGTCTATTTTAGAGCCAATATTTTTGAAGTGAAATTCCAGAATATCAGCTCGCTGGCTCAAGACATTGACCAGATTTTTGTCACTTAAATACAAAGCTTTGAAGCTAACACTTTGTGCCACAAAAGCCGCCAAATAACGCCAAACTTCCGAATCTGGAAAACTGGCGATATTAGCAGACACGTACTCGATTAGCTGCTGGAAATATTGAGAATATCTTTCAACCTCTCCCGTTTGTTGAAAGCAAGCCGGAGACTGAAATAGGAAATTCAAAAAATCGTCAAAAAACCACTGGGGAATTGCTGCATTTTTATACTCTAGCGGCAACTGATAAGCATCGCAGTACAGCATCGCTGCCAGAGAATATTGAATCTTATCAGCAACTTCCCCTGCTTCAGCAAGTTTAGAAGATAACTGCTGGACAAAACTTTGTTCCGACTCCGTTAAACTTTCATATTTGAGGCTGCTATCTAGGAGCAATTTATGAGCTTTCCCTGCTGCTTGCGAGTAAGCAGTTTCTAATGTTTCGGCGGTCAAATTCAGCCAATACTCAGCTAGCTGTTGGCGGTATTGGCGCATTTTTGCCAGAATAGACTGGTTTGATGGCAATTTTTTGTATTTTTCAACCAGTGCTGACAAGTCAGATATATTAGGCTGGGTTCTAGATACCAACTTTTGCCGGATTGTCTGTTTAATTTGTTGATTTAGGAAACTGTAATCAGGACTATTTAGGAGTTTCTTGTAAAATCTGACGACATCTTTATGATTTTCCCCAGCAGCGAAGTTTTTCCAGGTTTGTTGTTCGGGATGAATCCGCAGTGACGAAAGTTTTTCGTCTACAAACCCGACGTGATAGTTTCCCATGATCCGCCACCACATATCTAAGTCTACATACTGAGATAATCCTGAATCAAACAATCCTATTTCGCCAAAAACTCGGGCGGCAATTAATACGGTACTCGGTTCGCCAATTTTGTTGATGGGGTTGTTCAAGCAGTTAGCATCTGCTAGCAAGTCTTTTCCGGGCTGAATAGATTTTAAATTCGACCAACTTTTGTGCAAATCTTTGATTGATTGGGAAGCTTTCCGCAAAATTGGGTGAGATTCATCTTCAGCGATGGTGATGCCGCGCGGGGAGAAAACCATACCTATGTCTGGGTTTTGTTGGGCGGTGGCGACCATTTTGGCGATACATTCTGGTGCCAGCAAGTCGTCTTGAAACAGAAATTTGATGTATTCACCTTTGGCTTGCTGGATGCAGAAGTTCCAGTTTTGCGATAAGCCGTAGTTGCGGTGCAGGATGATGCGGAAGTCGGCGGATGTTTGCGATTGGAAGGATTGGGCGATCGCAATTGTGCGGTCTGTGGAGCCGTCGTCGGATACAATTAGTTCTATGTTGCGGTAAGTTTGGGCGATCGCGCTTTTGATTGTTTCCTCAATAAATGCCTCTCCGTTGTACGTCGGAATGCAAATGCTTACCAAAGGCTGCCAGCTTCGCAGTTCTACTTTTGATTGAATTTGTGGGTTTGACTCTCGGAATTCAGCTTGGGGATGAGATTGCTTCGTTCCTCGCAATGACAAGGAATTTTGATTGAATTGGGCCCAAATTTTTGCAGGCTCTGCTTTGACCATTCGTGACAGAGGCAAATTTTGAAAATTATCGGTAATCTCGGC
This sequence comes from Microcoleus sp. PH2017_09_SFU_O_A, assembly GCF_020738625.1. Classification (NCBI taxonomy): domain Bacteria; kingdom Bacillati; phylum Cyanobacteriota; class Cyanophyceae; order Oscillatoriales; family Microcoleaceae; genus Microcoleus; species Microcoleus sp. PH2017_09_SFU_O_A. The sequence continues at coordinate 63,222 of NZ_JAEQCF010000040.1, read as the reverse complement.
AATATATTCGAGACGTTTTCTAATTTTACTCCCTGTAACTTGCGGGTTGAGTAAAGTCTGAATTTCCGCAGCAGCTACCACTCCAATTTTTTGAGATTCTTGGTAATTATTAAAAACATAGCCCATTAAATCAGCAGCGTGTCCGACATCCGGTTCGGCCCAAACATTGCCTTTTTTATAAGGCCCGCAATCTTCCTCGATTGGGACTAACTTATACTTAACTAAAAAGCTATTCCCAACATTCATAAATTCTGTATTTGATGAATAACCGGTGGCAATTACAGGCTTACCATAAAACATCGCTTCAGCCATTGTCAAGCCGAATCCTTCGCAGCGGTGCAGCGACACGTAACAATCGCAACTGTAAAGCAAACCGTTGATTTCATCTTTGGATAAATACCCGTCTTGATGTCTGATATTTGCAGAATCATCTATGGCAAAATTCAACAATTCTAAATCTTTGAGATTTTTGTCGGAGTTGGAAGATTTGATCAGCAATAATACGCGGTCATCTTCACCAAAAGCTGTTTTAAATGCTTGGATGACTGCCAAAGGATTTTTGCGTTCGATGCGGCTACAAAAGTCGAAGACAAACAGAAAAATAAATTTATATTTAGGTAAATGCAGTTCTTCCCTGCTGAGGGAAGGTGCAGGTAAAAAAATACTGGGCATGATTTTGATGACTGGAATTGGCGAAGCTTGAGAAATTGCTTCAGCACAAGAATTGCTGTAAGTCCAGATTTCGTGAAAGTGATTAAATGCTGGCTGCCATTCGCAGGGAAATGCGGGAAGTTCCCAGGCCCAAAAGCCGATATTGTATTTATTTTCAAAATAGCTGGAACCTCTATCTTTGATAAAAGTTTCAACTTCATCAGCGTTGACTTGAATTAGATTTACCGGATGGGGATTGTCTGGGCTAAAGTTTTGATATGTGGTGTCTTTTTTGCGGTGGGGACTGCGGGTAAAATTGTTGATAGCCAAGGTAATTCCGGCGGCTTCTGCGGCTCTGATGTTGGCTCTTACTCCTTCTCCTATTCCAAATTCGCCGTTGATGTAGCCGGCGATGTTAAGTCCTAAATTATAGTTCATAGTTTTTAATGTATTGAGCAAATTGTTGTGTTATTTTTAGCAAACAAGCTAAATTAATTGAGCGTGTTAGACAAGATTGCAAAAATCGGAAAATATCATGAAATCATCGGCGTTTATCTGTGTTTATCTGCCTGACATCTGCGGTTGAAGGATCGATCAAAGACTTATGCAAGAGGTATATTGATTCTGACAAAGGAGATAGGGGGTTGAGAGTAGATTATGATTTTGTTCAAAATTTGCTAATATATAGGAGGAATCTTTGCAGGATTGGTGAATAAGGTTTAAATGAACCGCAGAGGACGCAGAGAACCCAGAGTGAGAGAAGAGAGGGAAGAGAAAGAGTTGATAACTGAAAATTTAGTCCTTGACAAATGTGCCGATCGCCATTGTATACTGGCATCGCCATGCTAACCTTCGTCTGCTGGTCTGTTGACATGGATTGCTCTGCTTTATTTTACGGCAAACTAATCAGGAATTTTAGGGAAAGTGATCGATCGCGCCAACCACGACCTCTTCAAGCTGCTACCGCCGGATGCTAAAGTCATTGTTGAAATTGGCTGCGGTACTGGTTCTAGGGGCGAACACTACAAGCTGATCAATCCCCACTGTCAGTATATTGGCATTGAATGCGATCGCGAAAAAGCGAAAATTGCAGTCGATCGGCTAAACTGGGTGGCGGTAGCCGATATTGAAGAAATTGCGATCGCCAGTCTCGACATCGAACCCGGAACTGTCGATTGCTTGATTTTTGGCGACTTGCTACCCTATCTCAAAAACCCCTGGGAGATACTACAGCAGTACAGTGCTTTACTCAAGCCGGAGGGGCAAGTTTTCGCCACAATTCCCAACGTTCAATACTGGCGGCGCATTGTCAATCTGTTGCGGGGACATTGGGAAAATCCCGACAGCAAGATGCAGCACTGGTTTACCCTGGAAAGAATTAAATCATTATTTGCTCAAGCCGGATTGCAGGTTTATGAATTGCAAGGGAAGGGACACAAAACCGAAAATTTTGCCCAATTCCAGCAATTGCTGCATCCAATGGTGAAGGCGTTAGAGCTCAAATCCAGCGATTTTGCTACGGAAACTGGTGCTGAATATTATATTGTGCGATCGACCAAATCGACCGTGCAGCCGCGCAGACTGCTGATCCAAACCATTATTATGGCTCCTACAGGGTGCGATCGCGTGCGAGTTCTGGAACCGGACAAATTTAGCGCCACAATTCCCGGTGTCCGCACCGTATCGGGAGTGAAAACAGCAGCATTAATTACCGAGTTTCCGGGAGAAGAAAAAGTCTTCGTCTGGCAACGGACAATCATGCAATATCCGGCTTACATTCCCAAACTCAAAGAACTACTAAAACAAGACTATTTAATAGTAGCCGAAATTGACGACAATCCCGTCCGCCGCCGCGAATACGCAGACAATAATTACCTCAGCTATCGCGGCTGTCACTGCGTTCAAACTACAACAGAACCGCTAGCGAAAATTTTGCGTCACTACAATCATAATGTTGCCGTATTTCCCAATCAACTAGCCTATCTACCTCCGCCGCGAATCTATCCAGCAGAACATACCGTCACAATATTTTTTGGCGCGCTCAACCGCGAGAATGATTGGCAGCCAATTATGGCAGCACTGAATCGAGTTTTAGCTGCACACAAACACCTGATTCGAGTTAAAGTTATCCACGATCGCAGATTTTTTGAATCTTTGGAAATACAGCAAAAGGAATTTGAATCTTTTTGCAGTTACGAACGGTATCAAGAAATCATGTACAGTTGCGATATAGCTTTGCTGCCGCTCGTTGTCAACCCGGTTAACGAAATGAAATCTGACTTAAAATTCATTGAATGTGCGGCGCGAGGAGTAGCGGTTTTGGCGAGTCCCACAGTGTACGAAGATTCGATAGTAGAAGGTGAAACCGGATTGATTTACAAACATGAAAAAGAGTTTGAAACTAAGCTAAATTCGCTGATTTCCGACACTTCTATGCGCCAGGAAATAGCCGCGAATGCTTACGAATGGGTGCGCGACAACCGCTTGCTGTGCGGACACTACCGCGAGCGCCGAGACTGGTACTTGCAAATGCGAGATGAGTTGCCACGTTTAAACGCTGAGTTGCGATCGCGATTGCCTGAGTTGTTTACCGACTGAATGCGGTAAGATTTATAGGGGTTTTTGTGCAATACGCTTGCGATCGGATAAGACGTACGGTTGAAACCGCGTCTACACAAACAATGTCTGCCTCCGCAGACTCAAGAATGAAGATTTGACCTACGGTTGAAACCGATTGCTCTTCAACCTGCGGAGGCAGGTTTTGTCTGTATAAACGCGGTTTCAACCGCCCAGTCTTCCGTTTTATTGTTTAATTTTTAATTGTTGATAAACACAAATGCGAATCCTATTCACTATTGCTCACTTCTACAATCCCAGCGGCGACGGGAAACACGCTTCCCAACGAAACGATCCGCAACCGCGCATCAATGCTTTAACAGCTTGCGTGACTTCGCTGCAAGCTTTGTATGGCAAATCTCAGTGCATGATTGACATTGGCGAATGTGCCACTATCCCAGCAAATAAATCTCAAAAGCACGAAATTGATATTGTTGTTTGCACTACTCAAGGTTATCACCTGTTGCCTCAACTACCTGTGCAGCCGAGGTCTTTTATGCACCACGCTACCAAATGCGAACCGCTGCTGTTGGGGTTTGAGTGTCAGGCTGTTTTGCGTTCTTGCCTTAACAAATACGATTATTTCTGTTATTTGGAAGATGATTTAGTTCTCCACGATCCGTGGTTTTTTAGTAAATTAAATTGGTTTACTCATCATGGTGGACATGGAAATTTGTTGCAACCCAATCGCTATGAAGTATCGCCTCAAGGTGCTGTTTTTAAAGCATATATTGATGGTGATTTAGTGCCAGGAGCTACTGCTAAATTTCAAAATGTGGAGGAGCAGCCGCAGTTGGCAGGGAAAATTATGGAACAGCCAATCTCTTTTGAGCGGACTTTGAATCCTCATTCCGGTTGCTATTTTTTGAATGCGGAACAGATGGCTCACTGGGCTAAGCAGTCTCATTTTTTGGACAGAGATACTAGCTTTGTTGGCCCGCTGGAGAGTGCGGCAACTTTGGGAATTATGCGGACTTTTAGAGTTTATAAGTCAACTCCTGCTTATGCTAATTTTTTGGAAATTCAACATTTTGGAGTGAGTTTTCTGAAGTTAATTGGTAATAAGGTGCGGATTTCCGAAGAAGCGTGAGCAGCCTATTTGGGGCGGGCAAGATGCCCACCCCACAAGATCAGACGGCGGTTTCAATCGCTCGGTTTTATTCAACCCGCGGAGGCGGGTTTTGTCTGTATAGACGCGGTTTCAACTGCCCGGTTTTCTAGGAATTCAAATTATCGCCGATTTTAACTGTACCGCTGTTGATGATTTTGGCTAAAACTCCTGTTTGTGCGTGACCGAATTGTTGTTGTAGTAAACTGAGTAGGGGAATATCTCGATCGCCCGTTTGTGGATTTACTTCTACGTTGACACAGCGACCAATTCGTGCTGTAACTTCGATCCGTGCTGCACCTAATTGAAACTGTTTTCCGATTAACTCAAATTCCGACCAAGCTGAAACGCCCTCTAGCACAACGTTTGGGCGAAATCTGCCCACATCTATATTTTGCTGCGCGACTTCGGTTAGTCGATCGAGTGTAGCTTGACTGAGGAGAGAAATATGTACCGGTTCTCGATCGGGATAACGAGTTTCCCCACTACTGTTACCGATTAACCGCAAAGGTGCAAACTGCGGGTGTCTCGCTTCTTTTGTTGGTTGAGTCGCCGCCAGATAGTCGGTAAAAAAAGTGCTGATGCGATCGCGCCCCGCTGTTGTGTTCGTTTCTGCTGACAACACTGCAACTCCTTGACGCTTGACTGTTAAAACAGCCGTTTCCGGTTGATAATGGCACTCTAAAGCTGCTAGCAGAGGCCAATCGTTTTGAACCGCCAAATATTTTTTGCTAATCCAAGACGCGTTATCGGCGGGCATCTTTGCACCTTCAAGATAATCTGTAAACAGCAGCGCAAAAGCGCGATCGCCCTTAATACCATGTCCTTTCGTTAAAGCAAACTCCGACATTGCTTGCGGTGTTAGCCCTTTAATTGGATAAGTAAATAACTGCTTGATTGTTGCTACTGTCATAAAAATCTCGGAAATTGCTACAATTTTAACTCTAACTCTTCTTCCACCTTTATTAAGGGGGTTTTATAGTAGCCATCATAGAAATTTAGGTACGTAGTTGGGCTTCAGCCCTCTTTATATGTATGTCTAAAGAGGGCTCGCATCCCAACTACGTACCTATCTGTTAGGGGGTATCGAAGATGTAGCAGACATTAATTTAACTCAACCTAAAAACCAATTAAGCTAACAATTCATAGCGGCGAATATCTGGAAGCGCAACTGCTAAACCGTCTAATTTCTTCACTGCGGCTTGAATGTGAGTTGAGGCGAGATGCTGTTCGAGCAAAGCTGCACTTTCCCACTCTTCAAGGAAGGTAAAATCTGTAGGATCGGCTTGATTTTGGAGAAGTTCGTATTTGATGCAGCCTTCTTCTTGGCGAGTTGGCTCCATAATGCTCAGCAGTAGAGATTTAAGTTCTGCTACTTTGTCGGGAAAGGCTACGAGGCGCGCGATTACTCGCAAGGTTGGTGTGGACATAGAAGAAAAAATGAACAGATATGGCGATCGAATTTACCGATATTTATCGGGCAAACTCTATTAAACAGGATTTTACATAAACTAACCTAAAGAGGTCGATCGGTCAACAGCGAGCATAATCTTTCCAGGACGCGATCGAGTTTCAAAAACCCCCTTTATTCCGAAATTCTTCGTTACCAACCGCAGAACTTCGTATAAACCCGGTTTCTTTGTATATTTGAACCCACAAGTAAGTCCACCTAATTAAATCTACAATACGGATCGCTAAAAAGCTTGCTGTTTATGTCTTTCTCCCTCTTCCAACTGTCAACTATCAACTGTCAACTATCAACTGTCAACTGTCAACTGTCAACTGTCAACAACTGTCAACTGTCAACTGTCAACTGTCAACAACTGTCAACTGTCAACTGTCAACTGTCAACTGTCAACTGTCAACTGTTCCGATCAATCTTTGGGATAAAATCGCTTGTTGTCTGTAGAATATTCCCAGGCGATCGCCTCCGGGTCTTTTTCGCTACTCCACTGAGCAAACTCTGGCTTAACTTTCCATTTGCCGATCGTACTTGCATGAACCTTGAACCTGCGGGAAAGTTCCGTTTGGGTAAAAGAGATTTTGGGCTTTTGAGGAGTCTTGGTTTGAGCAATCGGAAATAAATTTGGTTTTTTCTCTTGTGCTTTTTCCCGATTTGTGGGAGGCTCTTGAACAGCTATTGCGACATTAGGTGTTTCGCTTTGAGTGACAGTGGGGGCTATTTGAAAATAATACAAAATTCCGCCTTCTTCCGTTACTTGAAAATCGGCGGCAAACTCAAGAGCCCGTTCGTCGAGATATTCTTGAACCTTTTCTCCCGGGAGTTTCGCATTCATCGCCAAATCCAAGGCCGTAACTCGCCCTTGATTTTCCTTGATCAACCTGTAGAAAACCGAGTCTAAATGAGCGAGTCTGTGTTTTTGCTGCTGCTGGTAAAGCTTGTAAGCCCAAGCAACGCCCGCTGTGGTGGCGATCGCCCAAAACATCGTTCCCGACTCGAAACTGGCAACCGCCGTCAAGCAAATAGGCAAAAGCAGGGTAAGATATCCCCAAATGCTGCCCTTCTGTAGGTTATTGCTGTTTTTGACCATAGTTCCTAAACGGCTACGTAGTTTAGTTTAGCAGAGCGTGTCTGAAAGCCGCAGGAGTGTTTTGACAGTGGATATATCGATCGCCCTTGCCAAAAAACGGATACCGTTCGACGTACCCCTGTCAAGCGATCGCTCCCAATTTTAGACCCCAGTTAAAGCCCCCAGATTCAGATCGAGGAGTAAATCTCAAATCTAAAAATGGAAAATCGACTGAAACACTCTACTACAACATCCCATAATTTACTTTTTGCAACCGAGGATTCATGTACTTTTTTCGCAAACAAATTGCCATCCTGTTCGTAGTTGTTGCTTGCTGTACGCTGACGATTAGTTGCAGCGGCGATAACCGAACTGTCCAGTGTACCAAACTTATTGCAATTGTCACCAAAGGCAACGCTCTCATCAATTTTAAGAACGGCACCTACGATGCTGCAACGAGCAAGAACTTAGCTAAAGATTTGAACCAGACAGCTAAAGAAATTGAGGCTTTGCGAATCACAGATGCAACCCTCAAAGAAATTCAGGCGCCGTCGGTTAAATTTTTCGGGGAAATGGGTCAAGGAATCGGCGACATGGGCAAAGCTCTTGAGGCAGGAAATCGGGCTTCTACAAGTATAGAAGGTCGAGAGCAAATCAAAAAAGCTAAAGCGGATATTGTCCAAGCGGGACAGCGAGCAAATCAAGCAGCCAAAGATCAAGACGCTTTGACTGAAAAACTCATTAATTATTGTAAGAGCGATCGCTAAATAGGTAATTACAAAAACAACCAGAAAATCAATTATAATATCCAGCAAGATGTTATTGTTTTTCGCGATCGCCTACATCATAACCAATGACTTCTGACTAATTACCCATTCCCAATGCCCAATGCCCAATGCCCAATTCCCAAATTTAATGATGAATTTCTAGATTCAAAATATAGGAACCGAGTTGTACTTTTTCCGACCACAACTCATATTCTAACCGCAGGTGTTCCGGTTCCGGCTTTCCTGTCAGGGTCAAGTTGCGGGTGAAGTTTCGGAGGCGCAACTGTTCGGGAGTCGCCAGCGATTCGCCCTGAAGCCAATAACGGCTCAGGCCGTACATTCCGCGTTCCCAGCAGTGGCGGTAACTGTACTTGCCGTTTCCTTGCATCGTCATAATCACTCGATAGGGCGAAACTTCCAGCCACAGCAACCGGGGTTTTGTAGTTGTGGGCAAGATCGTAACTTGCTCGCCAGATGTGTCAGATGCGTCGGAAAATTGCCGATCGAGTATTGCTGGTTCGTGCAACAACAAGTGAAAGCGATCCCGGTCTTTTTGATACAGGGTACCAGCGGTTTCAACAACTGACCACAAAGGTAAATCTGTGGATACCAGCGATAAACTTACAGGCTTGCGATGATGCGTCAGCATAAATAAAAGTGTAGGAGTTATTGTGGTTCGGGCAGTTTGAGATTTGAGATTTTAGAGTTTTGATTTTAGATTTTAGATTATCTCGGCTCCAAATTCCGGAGCTTTTGGTTAAAAAACACACAAAATCTACAATTCGCAGTCAGAAATATAAATTTGTTCCGTCCAAAGTCAATTATCCGATCGATAACTCAGAGCTGAACCTGAAATCTCAGCAGATATACGGACTGTAATTGTGAAATTCAGGTAAAACCCGTACAGTTGCATCTCCTCTCCCCTGTAGCCGATCGCAGTTTTAGCAAATAATGGAACTGTATCCACCTGCTCCCAACCCTTATGCAGTCTGTCATTCCCCAATCTAAAATTTAAAATCTAAAATCTAAAATGGTATGACTTATGACTGGGAAAAGGTTAGGATAGCTAACGCCGTCCCATCCTAGTCTATCTCATGCAAGCTGCCATTATAACTACTTCGCCCAAGAGCGAAAGTCAAACTTTAAGCATTCAAAAACCTGCCTCGGGCTTGTCGCTGCGAGGCAGGATTCGAGTTCCGGGCGATAAGTCGATTTCTCACCGCGCTTTGATGTTGGGTGCGATCGCCCGCGGTGAAACTACAATTGAGGGACTGCTGCTAGGAGAAGACCCCCGCAGCACTGCTAAATGTTTCTCCCTTCTGGGAGCCTCCGTTTCGGAACTCAACGAGGAACGGGTGACTGTCCGGGGCGTCGGAATTGGTGAGTTACAGGAGCCTCTGGAAGTCTTGGACGCGGGTAATTCCGGCACGACGATGCGGTTGATGTTGGGAATTTTAGCCTCTCATCCGGGGCGTTTTTATGCGGTAACGGGTGACAGTTCTTTGCGATCGCGCCCCATGTCACGCGTAATTAAGCCGCTGCAACAAATGGGCGCGCAAATTTGGGGTAGAAAGAGCAATTCTTTAGCTCCTTTAGGGATACTCGGACAGCAGTTAAAAGGGATTCACTACCATTCGCCGATCGCCTCAGCTCAAGTTAAATCCTGCATTTTGCTAGCCGGTTTGATGGCCCATGGAGATACTACAGTCACAGAACCCTCTCTGTCGCGGGATCACAGCGAGCGGATGCTGCGGGCGTTTGGAGCTAAATTGAGCGTCGATCCAGAAACTTGTAGCGTGACAGTCAGTGGCCCAGCGCAACTGCAAGGACAGAATGTAATTGTACCGGGAGATATTAGTTCGGCGGCATTTTGGCTAGTTGCTGGGGCGATCGTCCCAGGTTCCGAACTCGTAGTCGAAAATGTCGGTGTCAATCCCACTCGTACAGGTATTTTGGAAGCTTTGGAGATGATGGGGGCGGACATTGAACTGCAAAATCAGCGAGATGCTGCGGGGGAACCGGTAGCAGATATCTTGGTTCGCTCTTCCCCACAGTTGCGGGGATGCACCATTGCTGGCGACTTAATTCCCCGACTGATTGACGAAATCCCCATTTTGGCAGTAGCCGCAGCCTTTGCGTCGGGTACTACCATCATTCGAGATGCGGCCGACTTGCGAGTCAAAGAGAGCGATCGGCTCGCCGTGACTGCTGCGGAGCTCAACCGCATGGGAGCCCAAATTACCGAGTTACCCGACGGTTTGGAAATTACCGGGGGGACTCCTTTAACTGGCGCGGATGTTGACAGCTACACCGATCACAGAATAGCGATGAGTTTGGCGATCGCAGCCCTCAGCGCCACAGGCGTTACTAACATTCACCGGGCCGAAGCCGCTGCCATTTCCTACCCTGACTTTACCGCCACTTTGCAACAAGTTTGCCATCCAAATTAAGATTGGGCATTGGGCATTGGGCATTGGTTGCTGGTTACTTGTTATCGGTTATTGGTATACCCTCACAAATAACCACTGACTAATGACTAATGACTAATGACTAATGACTTCCTCTAAGAATCTTGACCGACAACTTGTTCTTTTAAAGAATCAATTTCCGTCAACAACTCTTTGCGGCTAGTAGCATTGAGCAAATAGCGGTAAACAAACCAACCCGTATATCCGATACCAATCAACTCAAAAAATGGAGCTACCAAAGGGACATCATTAAGAGCATCTAAAACTCCCAGCGTTACCTTAATACTAATAGCGCCTGCCAGGATTAAACCAATAGTTACCAGAGGTTTTTGATATTCAACAAAAAAGGTTGAGAGATAAGCTGGAAGCTCGGACAAAATTGTGAGAATTTGATCTTTAATATCTTGGGACTGGCTCCCTGGAGTTTCTGAGGTCATTGTAGTGATGACCCCTGGCTGGTCACTCACTAGGTCTACTGTCACAACTTCAGTGATAGTTTGCGTGTCGTCAGAAAAGTTAGCTTGGGTCATGGGATAATTCCTCCGTTGTCAAGTAAAATTGCACGCTTTGAGTTGCTGCCAATATGATTATCTGGCAATTAGCAAAGCATTCAGGCTGCTGGGGCTAATTGATGAGATTAAGGCAGAGCTTCACCAATTGCAAGCAAAAATAACGATATGGGTTGATTTTAAACAATTGCCTCCGTTGACAAATCGCTCTTTTGACTCATTTTTTCACTTCCCTGAGGTCGATTTGATTGGGACAAGTGCGCCCTTGTTCAAAATCGGTGATATTGCCGATCGTGGTTTCGGCGATATTTTGCAACGCTTCCTCGGTGAAAAAAGCTTGATGTCCGGTAATCAGGACGTTGGGGAAAGTCAGCAAGCGCTGAAATACGTCGTCTTGAATCACCTGATTTGACAAATCCTCAAAAAACAGATCCGTCTCTTGTTCGTAAACATCTAAGCCGAGGTAGCCAATTCTACCAGACTTCAGTCCTTTGGTAACAGCTTTAGTGTCGATCAACTGACCGCGACTGGTATTGATCAACATCATCCCCGGTTTCATTTGCCCGATCGCCTCTGCACCGATTAAATGATAAGTTTCTGGTATCAGCGGACAGTGGAGGCTGACAATATCAGAGTTGGCGAACAGTTTGGCCAGCGCCACGTATTCCATCCCCAAGGCTAAGCAATCGGGGTTTGGGGAAACATCGTATCCCAGCAAGCGACAGCCGAATCCGTGCAGAATTTTGGCAGTTAGCGCGCCTATTTTGCCAGTTCCGACGATTCCCACCGTTTTACCGTAGAGGTCAAAACCCAACAAGCCGTCTAGGGCAAAATTCCCTTCGCGGACTCGGTTGTAGGCGCGGTGGATTTTGCGGTTGAGGGACAAAATCATTGCGACTGCGTGTTCGGCGACGGCGTAGGGAGAATAAGCGGGAACTCGGAGAAGAGTTAAGCCTAAATCGCGGGCTGCGGCTAAATCGACGTGATTGAATCCGGCCGATCGCAAAGCCAACAACCGAACACCATTTTGGGCGATCGCCTGGAGCGTTTTTGCGTCCAAAGAGTCGTTAACGAAGGCGCAGACTGCCGGAAATCCAGCAGTCAGAACGCTAGTTTCCAGGTTCAGGCGCGGTTCAAAAAACACCAACTCGTGTTTGTCGGCGTTGGCTGCTGTCAGAAAAGTGCGATCGTAGGATTTGGTGCTGAATACGGCTACCTTCATGATGTTTGCCTGCAAATCCAGTAATAGTTGGCGATTCCTTCCAGATTAACTCTAAATTTTACTAAAATGCCGTTGCCCCAAACCACCCACTTTCCCCGATCAATATGGAGTTTTGCAACGAAAACATCTCTGAAATAACCAGATTTTTAGCCCTCCTCACAAATCCTACTGACGTTTTCAAAAAAACTTCTTAAGCTATGGTAAAGGGCGAGCATGAATTGCTAATTGTTTAGGAGAAACTCAGGTGCAAAAACAACTCAGACCAATAATTCATGAAATCTTAGAAGGTTCAGAGCGTAGCAATTTATACAGCTTAGCAGGCAATATTATTATCACTGGTTTGATTCTGATAAATGTTGCAGCTTTTATTGCTTCTACTTCCCCCAGTTTCTCCCAAGAACAAAAAAGTATTCTAGAAAAGATCGAAATTGTTGCATCCTTAGTATTTACAATAGAATATGGTTTGAGGCTGTGGGTATGTACAGTAGATCGCAGATATAGCCACCCGCTTTGGGGAAGATTGAGATACAGTCTGACACCACTAAGTCTAATAGATTTAGTTTCAATATTGCCATTTTTTACAGTGCTGTTATTTCCCGAGTTAAGCTTCATCAATTTAATTCGCCTGTTGCGTTTGTTACGGCTGCTAAAAATGAGCCGTTATTCACACTCAGTGCGAACTATGGGAGCAGTATTGTACGCAAAAAAAGAAGAATTAATCGCCACAGCTTTTGCAGTTTTCATTCTGTTAATATTTGCCTCTAGCATCATGTATTTTGTTGAATACGAAGCGCATCCCAAAGCTTTTGGGAGTATCCTCGATTCAATGTGGTGGGGAGTTGTGACATTGACGACTGTCGGCTACGGCGATATTTATCCTATCACTCCTTTAGGTAAATTTTTAGGAGCAATTTTAGCATTTTTGGGAATCGGGATTTTTGCGCTACCCGCAGGGATAATTGCTTCTGGTTTTTCCGAGGAAGTGCAAAGGAGAAAACAGGAAAGAATTGGGGCAAACTTAGACCAATCTGCTAATTGTCAATCGGTACCAATGCTCGGGGAAGTCGAGATTGGTTTTGAAGAACAGCAAAGGGCGATCGCGCTTTACGTCGAAAGTTCCGCCGACTTAATGCAAATGTGCATCAACTCGGCGAAACAGAAATTAGGAAGTCATATTGAGAATGAAGAAGTTCTTCGGGATTTAGCTATTCATCTGTACAACGAGACTGTTCGCAAATTCCAGCTTTAATCAAAGCCATTGACAGTTGACAGTTGACAGTTGACAGTTGACAGTTGGTTCAAATTACCAATGACTAATGACTAATGACTAATGACTAATGACTAATGACTAATGACCAATGACCAATGACTAATGACTAATTACTAATTACCAATCTGGCGGTAAATTGTAATATTCAAGAGTCGATCGATCTTTGAGCAATTCTTGAGTTTGTTCATCCACCCGAATCTGACCATCAGCCAAGACTAACGCCCTTTGAGTCGTTTTCCCAATCCAGTTCAAATCGTGGGAAGCGATCAAAATTACCTCGATCGGCAATTGCGACAAAACCTTAGCCAAATGCCTCCGCCACGACGGATCTAGTCCATTTGTAGGCTCATCCAAAATTAAAATTGCCGGCTCTAATGCTAAAATTGCAGCTAATGCTGCCAACCTTCTTTGACCCCCAGAAAGCTCGTGGGCCGAACGGTTGGCAAATTCAACCAAACGGAATTCGTCTAATAGTGCTAAAGCCCGATCGCGCGCAACTCCCTCTGGTACTCCATAATTGCGTGGCCCGAACATCACATCCTCTAAAATAGTCGGCATAAATAGCTGGTCATTCGCATCTTGAAAACAAAATCCAATCTGCTTACGCGCTTCCGATAAAGTTGCCTGTTCCAGCTTAGTTCCCTGCACTCTCACCTCGCCAGATTGCGGCATTTTTAAGCCGATTAAATTTTCCAGCAAAGTGCTTTTTCCAGCGCCTGTCAAACCAAGTAAGGCAACTCTTTCTCCAGGTTGTAAGGTAAAAGAAATTCCTTGCAATACAGGTTTTTGCTGCGGATATCCGAATACTAAGTCTTGTACTTCGATTGTTGGCACAACTTTGAGATTAGTCAATTTTATTTACCTCAATTTTAGGATTAAGAGTATTTAGCCGCAGAGACCGCAGAGGGCGCAGAGAGGGAAAGAGAAAAGGAAGAAGCAAGAGGGAAGAAGTAACAATTACCAATTACCAATTACCAATTACCAATTACCAATTACCAATTACCAATTACCGTAAGAAGCTATTGTTAATCCGGCTGCGGTTAAAATCGTGACTGTCAGCCAGAGTCGCTCTTTTGGTGTTGATTTTGAGTCGGCGGGCAAACTGCCTTTGTAGCCACGAATCATCATGGCTGCGTGGACTCTCTCGGCGCGATCGAGACTTCGCAAATAAAGAGCTCCTATCATCGAAGCACTGGCGTATCTCAGCCATCCTACGCTACCCGACAAACCTCGCAGTTGAGCGGATCGTTTCATCCGGTTGACTTCTGCGAGCAATATTTCTAAGTATTGTCCAGCTAAAAGCACAATCTCTTGTAAGCCTGCTGGTAGGGGCAATCCTTTCAGGGCAATTCCGAAGCTGTGTGGCGGCAAAGTTAGCAGAAAACTGTTCATAACTAGCAAGCAAATGAGGGAACGCAGCAACAGAAAACTCGCTCGTTCCCAACCTTGTGGTAGCACTAATAAGGAGAGGAAAATTAATTCTGCTCCTAATAGTTGCAGCAGGGTTCGCAGCGGTGCTTTCAGCCAAAGTGACCAAAAAAGTGCGATCGCCCCATAGATGCCCAGCCACAGCCAAGCACCTGTCTTCATAAAACCAATCCCAATCACAATTGTGAGAGACAGTCGCAATCGAAAAGGTATTGATAATTTAAGCATCTTTAGATTTCACCAACTGAGCAATCCCAAAAGCCGTACCGAAACAAATAGCAGAGCCTAAAACTCCAGCAATGCTAGTACCTATTGGTTGTTCTTCTAATCCTTTAACACCGTAACCAGCTAGAGGAGTTGGAATCTCAATCGCCACAGCTTCTTTATCTTTAAAACCGTATTGTTCTGCTACCGCTTCTAACCCATCAGGCCAACTTGAAGCAAACAATGAAAGCACGCCACTAATTAATAACACCCCAATTACTGGCACTAACCATTTCTGTAATTGTGGCTGTTCTCCTGGTAACAAATCCGGCCGTACTTTCACCAGATAAGTTAAAACACCGCCTGTAATTAGCCCTTCACCAATCCCAATTAAAATATGAATACCTACCATTGCTGGCAATGCGATATTCAGCTCTACTGTGCCCGAAATTGCCAATTCAATCGCCACACAAATCGAAGCGGATACAACACTGAGGGCGGCCGCAATCCCCGCAGCTAGCGGCAAACGATTTCTGGAACCTCCCAATAGTTGCTGCAATGGCTGCAACAGCCACCAACCCACCCAAATTCCGACTAGCCCCATATTAAAAATATTCGCTCCCAGTGCGGTGATGCCCCCATCCGCAAACAAGACGCTCTGAATTATAAAAACCGTACTCATCGCCAGAGTTGCCGCCCAAGGGCTACCCAAAACCACGGAAGCTAGCGCGCCTCCCAACAAGTGCCCGCTGGTGCCACCTGCTACAGGAAAGTTAATCATCTGGGCCGCAAACACAAAAGCCGTGGTTAAACCCATGACTGGAGCTTGTCGCAACCCAAGACTGGCGCGGGTTCGATTTAGCGCTACGGCAATAAATGCTGCGCTTGCTATGCCCGTGGCAATTGCTACGGGCGGTGAAAGAAAACCATCAGGTATGTGCATCGATATCTCCAAAACATGAGAACTCCCAACCTTTTAGTCAACTATTTTTTACAAAACTTTACAATCCCCTCTGGGGGGATTTTTGCCGATTTTGGTTTCAGAAGCCACGTATTATCGGCTTTTTGATAACTATTATCAATAATTCGCGATCGACCTGGCAGTAAAATCCCTGAAGAATCAAGCTTTGACGCAAATCTTAAAATAAAATTAACAAAAGACTAAAAGTCAATAATGTCCCTTATTATCGGTTCTTGAGAATTAGTTGCATTACTTGCTTTCTAAAAGAAGCGGTAGAAATGCCGAGTAAGCAGTAAAAGTAAAAGTTTTGGGTGCTCTAAAAACTAAAAAGCCGGATTCTATTGCTAGTTAATGTCCTTTTAGCAGTATTTTAAGGCGATCGATCGCGTGAATGTGCGATCGACTCCTCCGCACGGCTTGTATTCTCAAGAAAGTCAAAATACTAATGCAACTATTCTCAAATACGTTCCCGAACAATCCAAACTCAATGAGGCCCGATAGCGGTGCAAAATTCAATCGAAAAATCAACTACCGATTTAGTTCCATCTGAATTTCCCAGACAATTAGATATTGCTCAAGTTTCTGTCTACGGGCTGAGCATTTTATCCGCTGGTTTATTTCTGTTTATGCCTTTCGTTAACCTACTCCATCCCAGCCCTTGGCAGCGATGGATGGGAACCATTCACGGCATGGGTTCAATGTTGGCATTAGTAGTCATGGCTTATACCGGACACTTAGCATTTCCCTTGCTACGGGGAGTCGGTAAAATCTTGCCACAAATGCGTACATTAGCCTTTTGGTCAACTCTTTTGAGTTTTTTAGCCATTGCTACCGGCAACTTATCATATATGCGCTATCGAGCAGGCGCAGATTTTGGCGGAGCTCGTGCTTGGCTGAAATCAAACTCGCCTTTAGTCCAGTACATTTTGATGGAATATCACGAATTTACCGTGCTATTTACATTGCCATTAGCAGTAGCTTGTACCTGGATTTTGTGGTACTACGGCGACTCAATTTTAGACAAAAAAAATCGCCCAGTTTTAACAGCTACTTGTGTAGCTTTGATGGGAATCATGTTTTTTGCAATGGGCGGCATGGTGAGCGGACTTGGTGTTGCCAAAATTCGCGCTCTCTAGTAAATAGTTAGTTTATCTAAGATTTTGCACTATTCGCAATAATCTTTTTATGTGCGGGCTAGAAGCCCACCCCACAAGAAAATTTATTTTTTGTGGAACAGGCATCTTGCCTGTTGACATAGAATATTTTTCTGCGGTTATTTGACACTATTAGCAACAGCTAATGAGCAATTCCCAAACTTAGGAGATTTTAGCAATGACCAGACAATTATCCCGCCAAAATCATGCGGATAATGAACCTTTCTACGGGAAATTTTGGAATAATTTAAAACGATTCCCGAAAAGCTTAGCTGAGGGAGCCGAAACTCCGCCTAGCAATTCTGGCCCGGCTGCTGCTGCATTAATTAGTGCTGGCATTGGCTGTTTTGTCATGATGGTAACTCACCACTTGTCCGACACATCCAAAGCCACAGAAAAAATTGTTTGGAATATTGGCAGTTGGATTCCCGGAAGCAAGAGTGATAGCGAATTGTGGGGAAATATCGGCAGTTACACGGGCAAAGAAACTATGTTACTTGTTGGCTGGCTTATCAGTTGGCCAATACTGTATGCGATTTGGAAGAATAAGAGTGTGAAAAGCCGCACCATATTTTTCTGGATGTTTGCTTTGTTAGTAGCTTCCACAGCTATGTCTTGGCATCCTTTATTCCCCTATTTGCCGTTAATTTAAGTAATACGAGGTTTGATGATGGAAACAAAAAGTAAGCCACTCCCGGCGAGGGAGATGCACAAATTCGTTTGGGGTTGTGTAGGAGTTTTTACACTTGTATGCGTGACTTATCCAATTGCCATGTGGCGCGTCACTCAAATGGAAAAGTTTCGTGGTATTTACGTCAAGTCTTTGACAATTGAGGGGAAAGATCCCGCTAAGGTAGCAGATGTTAATGCTGTTGCTAATAAACCGGCGGAGCCAGCTATGGCGACTAGCACAACACCTCCGGCTTTAGCTGTTGATAGCACAAAAAAACTGCCTGAAAAGTCTCCTGAAATTGCACCTGTTGCTAATAAGTCTCCTGAAACGGCTATTGCGAGTAGCCCTACAGATAAGACTGTCCAAGCATTGCCTGTGTCAGCAGGTAAGCAGGAAGTTCAGGCGGTTGAGGTCACTAATCAGACAGCGGAAATTACCGATCGCACCAAACTAGATGAGTTAGCTCTCAAAGTGTACGATCGCATAAATCAGACTTGGCAAGCTACTCCCACATTCACTCAAAATCTAGTCTATCGAGTCACTGCAAGTCAAGACGGGGCGATCGGCAACTTCGAGCCCCTCAACCAACCAGCCAAGGATTACACCCAAGAAACCCCCCTGCCAAATATGCTGAAGTCTTCCCAGACAGGCAGCACCAAGGCGACAGTACCCGCAGCTAAGTTTACGGTAGTATTCGCTCCTAGCGGAGTATTGGAAGTTAACCCGTAAAACTAATATTAGTCATTTACTGGATAGGGCGAACCTTTAGTCATTGCAAAAGGTTTGAGATTTTTCCAGTGCGGCATCGACTCAATTCTCATCAGGTTTTTTCGAGATTATAGCATCAATCTTGATCCCAAAGTCTAACTTCAGGGTGTAGTTTTACACGCGCTCAAATACAACCCAAACATACATATCAAAGGAGTTTCTAATGGTTCCCGATAACTTGTTGAATACATCATTTCCCCTGTTTCCCAATACTGCTATTGCAGACTTAGGAATATCCAGTGACTTGTCGCAGTTGAATAGTCTGATTGCAAAGTCGATTGGCTCACCCAGCACCCTCAATTCAGAAAGAACCGCCAGCGAAATTAAACTACTAGATAATGACAGCCTAATCACAGGCGATGGCAGCGGTACACTTTTTGCAGGCACTGGTAAAGACATCATCAATGCCGGGGCAAAAGCCACCAGCATCTTCGCTAGCGAAGGTAATAAAAGCATCGTCGGCAGCCCAGGTGACGATACCATCTACGCTCAAACAGGCAATGACATCATCAATGCCGGAGAAGGTAACAACCGCGTCTTCGCAGGCAAAGGCAACAACCGCGTGGTTACAGGTAGTGGCAACGATTTCGTCACCGCAGGTAGTGGCAACGACCAAATCTACACCGGTGCCGGCGATGACAACATCAACGCAGGCGACGGCGATAACTTGATCAAACCAGGAACTGGCAACGATACAGTTTCCCTTGGCAATGGTAGCGATCAAATCGTTCTCGAAGCAGGCCCTGGTTCCGTTACCATATCTGGATTTAATGGGAGTACAGATAAACTGCGCTTAGGCGACAGCCTCGCGGGCCAATTCCTCTCCTTTGTCACCGAAATGGGCAACACCCTAATCAAAGCCGGAGATGACTTGTTGGCAACCATCAAAGACGTAGCTACGGGAGTACAAAAAGCTCTCCTTTCCAACGATATCCCGCTGTACCGCTACCAGGCTATTGACCTAGGTTCGATCGCACCCACAGGCAATGCCACCCAAGCTAATGCTATTAACGACAAAGGACAAATAGTTGGTCGTTCCCAAACCACCGAAGTAAGTGGCACAGGCTTCCGCAATCAAGGATTTGTTTGGGAAAATGGGGAGTTCAAGCCACTGACTAGCACTGGCATCAAAAATGGCGGCGGTGACAATACCGGAAAAGAGGTTACTCAGCGCGGTGGTGGCGGCTTTACTGCGGCCATCAATGATCTAGGTGCGATCGCCGGTACAAGCGATGAATTTGCCGGTCGAGCCACAGACCGCGGCTTGCTGTGGCAAAGGGAGGCTGGTGGCGATTACACCCTACAAATCACCGATTTGGGTGGTGTTGAAAGCTACTTCTTCGACATCAACAACAAAAACGAAATTGCTGGCCGCCACATCTACGGGCCCGGTTCTACCTCAACAGCCTCAAATCGCACCCGCGCCTTTTATTCAAGCGAAGGTTTCATCAACCCCCTGCCAGATTTGGGCGGTGACACAGGTAGAGCGGTTGGAATTAACAATAAGAGTGTAATTGTCGGCGAAGTTGACAGTGACGGACTCAACGACAAGACCGTAAACACTGCGGCGTTGTGGGAAAAAGGCGCAGACGGTAAATATAAACTAACCAACCTCGGCACCTTTGGGGCAGAACAAGCCACTCTCCGTGACATCAACGATAGCGGTCAAATCATCGGTAGTACGAGCGGTGGCACTGGGGCTACAGCCACAAGCTCACCCTTCCTCTTGCAAAACGGTCAAAAAATCAACATCGGCAGCCTTGGCGGTGCAACCGGTGCCGCCGCTGGCATCAACCAATTCGGTCAAGTGGTCGGCGTCTCCCAGAATTCGAGCCTTCAAAACCGCGCTTTTGTCTGGAACAACGGCACTATCAAAGACTTGAACAGTTTGATCCTCACAAATCCGAGCTTTGGCGGCTCGAATGTGACATTAACTAACGCTACTGGCATCAATAACTTTGGCGATATTTCTGCCTATGGCAGTTACACCTACAGAGATGCGAAGGGCGTAAACCAAACAGGAACTCGCGCTTATCTGCTGAAGGCATTGGTGACGACTTAAATAATCAGTCGAAGTACAAACGCAGATACTTTTTGGGTATCTGCGTTTTTCTGTGTGCATGTGGGGTTAAAAAATTCCTTTATTTCTGATAATTATAATAATTATCAGAAATGTCAAAAATGCTAAGTTAAAACGATGTACTGAGGGCGGGAGCGATCGATAACTTTTTCCTCTTCCAATCGAGACATTAGCCGCGTGACGGTAATCCGAGTTTTGCATTCGATATTGCTATATTGCTATTAAATTAAAAAATGTGATATTATGACAACTGCTCTTGACTGCATCTTAGATCGAAAATAGCAAATGAAAGAACTCGACGAGAAAAAAACCCAAGAACTGCTATGCACCATCATGGAATGGGAACTAGCAGGAGTAGTGCGCTACACCCACTATGCACTAATGGTGACAGGGCCAAACCGAATTCCCATCGTGCAGTTTTTTCAAGCACAAGCAACCGAATCCCTACTCCACGCCCAACAAGCCGGAGAAATTTTAACAGGTTTAGACGGACATCCCAGCCAAAAAATTGCCCCCATCGAAGAAACATACAAACACTCCATCAAAGACTTGTTGGAAGAAAGTTTAAATCACGAGAAAAAAGCGCTTAAAAAGTATAAATCCTTACTAGAAGTCGTCACAGACTCCAGCGTTTATCTCGAAGAATACGCCCGCACTCTAATTGGACAAGAAGAATTGCACCAAGTGGAACTCAAAAAAATGCTGCGGGATTACAGTTGATTTAGTCATTAGTCGTAGGGTGCGTCGGTACAAAGAATCACTCAAAAAAAATAGACAATCTCAAAGCGACGCACCTTACCATTCGTCATTGTCATTAGTTACTCCAGAACCGCCTTAAGAGTATCTATAGCGTATCTAGCTCTCATATTCGCGGACGTTGTTGGGAAGAGATCCCTATACGTTCAAGGGTTATAATAACCTGTCAGTCATACCTCATCTTTTTGAGAAAGGCTATAAGTCCTTCTCTTAGTTTCTATTCCTTCACGCCCTAGCGCTTACGCGCGGCTTCGCCTAACGCGCCTTCGCGGATCAATAAATTGATATTCTGCCAGCGCTAAAATAAAAGTTGCTAAAGACTAAACACTAACTACAAATTAGCAGTTATCAAAAAATGAACTTTACTGAAGCCATCCCAACCTTTGTAATTACTCTCCGTGAAGGCGTAGAAGCCGCCTTAGTCGTCGGAATTGTCCTAGCTTGCTTGAAAAAAGCCGACCAAACTCACCTCAATTCTTGGGTTTATGCAGGTATCGCAGCCGGCATTGCTGCTAGCGGTTTTGTCGGTGTTTTATTCAATGGATTGCTCGCAGCACTATCAACATCAAATCAGCCTTACGCACCCGTAATTAAACAGCTATTAGAAGGCGTATTGGGAATTTTTGCGATCGCCATGCTAAGCTGGATGCTAATTTGGATGACTCAGCAAGCCCGCTTTCTCAAAGCCGAAGTTGAAGGCGCACTTACCGCAGCTTTAAAATCAAACACGAATGCTGGCTGGGGCGTATTCGGCTTGATTTTTATCGCCGTACTTCGCGAAGGTTTTGAAACAGTTATATTTATCAGCGCTCAATTTCAACAAGGTTTAACTCCAGCTTTAGGTGCTGTGGGCGGTTTGCTTGGGGCTGCAATCATTGGTTCCCTAATTTTTAAATGGGGTGTCAAAATCGATATCCGCCAGTTTTTCAAATTTATGGGAATCTTATTATTGCTAATCGTCGCCGGTTTAGCAGTCTCTGCACTCAAACATTTTGACGCCTCCGCTGCCATTTTGTCCCAGACGGATAGCCAGTATGCAGCAATTTGTGTTTTTTACGATCGCACTGCACAACTCCACTCTTGTATTTTAGGCCCGATGGTGTGGAATGTAGCGGGAGTTTTGCCCGATCGACAATTTCCGGGAGTGATTCTCAAAGCGCTCTTTGGATACCGCGATCGAATCTATCTTTTGCAAGCTGTTGGTTATACAATATTCTTACTAACAGTCGGCGGTCTTTACTTCCAAAAATTAACCCCTCAACCGACTCTTCCTACCAAAAATACTCAGCCTGCTCCCCCTCAGTAGCCTTAGCCTTGCTAGCAGTTTTTATCCTTTGCTTGGCTGCTCCAAGGGCGATGTTCAGTTGACAGTTGACAGTTGACAGTTGACAGTTGACAGTTGACAGTTGACAGTTGACAAAGGAAGGAAGAGGATTGGAGTAATGAATCGTCTTCTTTTGATTTCTCAAGGGCGATCGGGCGGGCGGGCTTTCAACCAATTCTTTATGGTAAAAAAATAATTGAAAAAAAATCACCCCAAATTTTCAGGTTGCGGGATTGATTGTTTGACTTATGTATGATACTATTTGATAATGGGAATATTTTTTATTTTTTTGATAAATACTTATATTTCAATTATTAAATTATACAGTCAATAGCCCTGAAAAGCAAGTGGCAATCCTCAAAAAAAAGAAAGTTTTTTAACTAAACTTAACAAAATTTTAAAAGTTAACAGTTAGCCGTTAACAGATGTCTCAAAGACCGGGCTTAAGTGGTACAGCATTTAAGCAGTATATTTCAATGACCCGTTATCGAGTCGCCAAATCCTCTATCCGAATTCCCCTATATGGGTCGATCGCCACAGACAATCTCTGGCACCCGCAGTAGCTTACCCTTAGCGCCATTGCCTGAAGTCGCAGGCAAACCCAGAAGAAACAGGAAGCTGTTCTTGCCGGCAAAAAATCGACTCCCAGCAAGATTTTTGGCGAACAGTTTTCTGATATGCGCTCAAGAGGGCTTATAATTAGTACAAGAATATTTACAGAACCCTAAAAGTTCTTAATGAACCTTATAATCCTTAGTCAGGAACTCCGAGGCTCAAGCCACTGAGCTTGTAAGAAATTGCAAGCTGTTCTGACCAGACCCCTCTTGGGAGGAGACGTTATTTAGGTCACGACACCGGCGAATGATCCGCCAGTTTTCCGCTCTGTCACCTGCGATTAAACAGTTTTAAAGTCACTGAAACAGTGTCGCAGGTCTAACAAGCCTTTATAACCAGGTCGAGGCGAACATTACCCCGGAAGGGAGGCTCCATCAGGAGCGAACATTATGCGTACAGGGTTGCAAGATTTGAGATGGTAATTGTCCCATTGAAAGTACATTACAAAAGTACACCAGACTCTTGCAACTCCAAGGCGGTAATGGTAAAGATTCAAGGCGGTTGAAATCGCCTGGTCATTTTCCTCTCAGGTCTTTCATACCCTGAGTTTCCCACTTACCGAGTTTTTTTATGAAGCTTAAAATTAAAAAATTGCTCCTTAAAGTTACCTGGAACCCCCAGAAGGCTGTAGCCTCCGCCATCTGGTTAGCGGTGAGATAAATGATGATGCCTCGGATACTTGTTATTGATGATGACGCGGCGATCGCCGAACTCGTAGCCGTCAACCTAGAAATGGCTGGCTACGAAGTCACCCAGGCAGAAGACGGCATCAAAGGTCAGGCACTAGCAATACAAATGCTCCCCGACCTGATCATGCTAGACCTGATGCTGCCTAGAGTAGACGGATTCACAGTGTGTCAGCGATTGCGGCGTGACGATCGCACCGCCGACATACCCGTCTTGATGTTGACAGCCTTAAGTCAAACTCAAGATAAAGTAGAAGGCTTCAACTCCGGCGCCGACGATTACCTGACCAAACCCTTTGAACTAGAAGAAATGCTGGCACGAGTGCGAGCCTTGCTGAGGCGCACAGACCGCATCCCCCAAGCTGCCAAACACTCAGAAATCCTGAATTACGGCCCGCTAACTCTTGTCCCCGAAAGGTTTGAAGCTGTTTGGTACGTTAATACCGTCAAACTGACTCACCTAGAGTTCGAGTTGTTGCACTGCTTGCTCCAGCGCCACGGTCAGACAGTCTCTCCCAGCGAAATTCTCAAAGAAGTCTGGGGTTACGACCCCGATGACGATATCGAAACAATTCGCGTACACATCAGACACCTGAGAACCAAGATGGAACCCGATCCCCGCCATCCTCGGTACATCAAAACCGTATACGGCGCGGGTTATTGCCTGGAGTTGCCCAGCAACGAGCAAGTAGCCGAGGAAAGCAGATCATCGGAAAGCAAATCATCTGCTTGAGCTAGCGTGTCCGATGCCACAAGCAGTTAAAAATCTAACTAGAAAAGCCTGAGAGCAAACGCTCTCAGGCTTTGTTGTTTAGAGTTTGAGATGAATATGCCAACAAGTAGCGATTAACTCTCTTGATTCAGAAAAAAACAATCCCGCACCCCTTCTAGCCCCACTTTTATCAAGCTTGCCCAGAAGAAAGTACCGAATTTCTTTTGCCACCTTGTCTTTTCCGAGAGGATTAGATAGCTACTTAAACAAAACTCTACCTTTACTAAGACTATTTGTCAATAAATTTATAAATCTTGCTCTAAATTTTATTCTGCCCAACCGGAGGAAAAGTTCTTATTGTAGCTCAAAACCAATTGTAGACTTGGTTTTACGATATTTTAAACGGCTGTGTTACATATCTTAACTAAAATAAGTGAAAAACTTTATCAAATAGCCCTTGACGAAACTTCTAAAATTGTTGATTATCTATATCAATAAGCCGCACAAGCTTAAGACTCAATTGACATCTTTCTCAAGAGGTAACTCGCCGTGACAAGCATGGCCAAAAAATCCTTCCCAGCCCAAGGAGAAACCTATCCCTGGTGGGCCGGCAACGCCCGCTTAATCAACCTTTCGGGTCGTTTGCTAGGTGCTCACGTCGCCCAAGCCGGCCTCATCGTCCTCTGGGCGGGAGCCTATACCCTGTTTGAGCTTTCCCGCTTCAACCCAGAATTGCCCATGTACGAACAAGGTTTAATTCTGCTACCCAACCTAGCCAGACTCGGCTTAGGTGTCGGTGCCGGAGGCAAAATTGTTGATACTTATCCGTACTTTCAGATTGGTGTTGTACACCTAATCAGCTCAGCCTTTCTCGGCTTCGGTGGCATCTTCCACTCCCTCAAAGGAGAAGCCACCCTCGAAGAAAGAACTCCTTTCTTCGGCTACAAATGGGAAGACAAAGAAAAAATGACCACAATTTTAGGCATCCACCTAGTTTTGTTAGGTATCGGAGCCTTCTTATTGGTGGCCAAAGCAATGTATTTCGGTGGTTTGTATGATACCACGATCGGGCAAGTGCGGGTGATTTCGGAACCCACATTCGACCCAACTGTGATTTTCGGCTACCTATTCGGCGCAGGTGGCAAAAACTGGATTGCCTCCGTCAACAACCTCGAAGATGTTGTCGGCGGCCATATGTGGGTAGGAATTCTCTGCATAATCGGCGGGTTGTGGCACATTCGCACTCAGCCTTTTGCTTGGACAGAAAACCTGTTCGTCTGGTCAGGAGAAGCTTATCTCTCCTACAGTCTTGGCGCTTTAGCCTTAATGGGTTTCATCGCCGCCTACTTTGTCTCAGTCAACACCCTGGTTTACCCAGTAGAATTCTTCGGCCCAGCCTTAAAAATTGGCATCCAGCAATATCCCTATTTCGATAGTGGAGAAGTTTTGACTTCTCGAACTTGGCTGGCAAATTCTCACTTCTGGTTAGCCTTCTTCTTCTTGCAAGGACATATTTGGCACGCCCTCCGAGCAGCGGGATTTGACTTCCGCAAAGGCGAAGTCGTCAACCAAGTTGCAGCGAATGCAGCGAGTTAACCCAGAATTTACGCGCGGGGGTCAAAAACCCGGTTTCTGCACCAACATTTCTCGAAAAAAGCGACGACTTTTGTGAGAAACCGGGTTTTTTGGGCAACTCCAATTCACCGAAATTAGAGGAAAGCGAAAATGCAAGCAATAGCTGAACCGAATTTAAAACCAGAACTGGAAAAGCCAGAAAACGAGTACGGCTGGTGGGCTGGTAACGCCCGTTTCACAGAATTGTCAGGACGAATTTTAGGAGCTCACGTCGCTCACGCAGGTTTGATTGTACTGTGGGCCGGGGCGATGACTCTGTTTGAAATTTCCAATTTCAACCCGCAGCAGCCCATGTACGACCAAGGTTTAATCCTGCTGCCACATTTGGCAAGTTTGGGTTTGGGAGTAGGTAAAGGTGGTCAAATTGTTGATATCTATCCCTATTTTGCGATCGGAGTTGTGCATTTAATTAGCTCCGCAGTTCTTGGTGCCGGCGGCCTTTATCATTCCTTGCTCGGCCCGAAAGTATTGCCACAAAACAACACTTTCTTTGGTTCCTTCGGCTACGACTGGGAAGACAAAGATAAGATGACCAGCATCATCGGCATTCACCTATTACTATTAGGTGCTGGTGCTTGGCTGCTAGTCGCAAAAGCCTTATTTTGGGGAGGTCTTTACGATCCCCACGTCGCAGATGTACGAATAATTAGCGAACCAACCCTCAATCCCGCCCGCATTTTTAGCTATCTCTTGCCCGTACAAGGCCCGGAAGGAATGGCAGCAGTTGACAACTTAGAAGATGTTGTGGGCGGTCACATTTATGTCGGCTTGCTCTGCATCATTGGCGGTTTCTGGCATATCTTCACCAAGCCTTTTGCCTGGGCCCAGCGAGTGTTGTTTTGGTCGGGAGAAGCTTACCTTTCTTACAGTTTGGGCGCTTTGGCTTACATGGGCTTTTTGGCTGCCTACTTTGTGACAGTAAACGACACTGTTTATCCAGAGGTTTTCTACGGCCCTGTGGGTTTAACCGGCCCGGAAGCCACAGTAGTTTCTTCGCGGACTTGGCAGGCAACAAGCCACTTTATCTTAGCGATTTTGGCGCTTTCCGGTCATATTTGGCACGCCCTGCGGGTACGGACAAAAGCAGCAGGATTTGATTTTCGATCGGGCGAATTTGTAACGGCAACTCCTGCTATGGTTCCAGTTGCAAGTGCAACGACAACCGTAAGTTTTTCTGACACGACTGTAACTTTTTTGCGGAATTTGCCGATTTACCGCAAGGGATTGTCTCCCATAGTCAGGGGATTAGAAGTTAGCTTGGCTCACGGCTATTTCCTGGTAGGAGCTTTTGCAGTATTGCTGCCTTTACAAGAAAAAGGTTTAGCACCTCTGGCAGGATTGCTGGCAACTCTGGCATTAGTCTTGATTTTGGCAATAGGCCTCTCGATTTACGAGAATCGGAACATCGAAGCAGGTAAAGTTCTTTACTGGCACAAAACGCCGGAAGATTGGAGTTTATTCCGGGGCGGTTTTGTGATCGGAGGTACGAGCGGAGCTTTCCTTGCTTATTTGCTGCTAGACAATTTTGCTGGCATTGATGCAATTTTCCGAGGTGTTGTGAACTGAACTCAAAATAGAATCTGAATCGAATTTAAGCAAGAAATTAGAACTTTGTTTCTTGCTTAAATTGGCTCATTTCTGGATTTGTGTGTACTGTTGAGAAAATCACCCTATGACTGTTTTTATTTGCTGTTTCTGTATCGGGACTTTGATGGTTCTGTTTTTGTGGAGTATTTCGGTAGCGCTGCGAGAAGGATTCTATCAAATTCGGCGACTGCATCAAATTCCGTGTTCGGATTGCGAGTTTTTTACTAATGACTACCGTCTCAAGTGTACCGTGCGGCCGTGTGTTGCTTGTACTGAAGATGCGATCGGCTGTACCGACTTTGAACCGAAAACTTGTTTTGCCAATTCTTGTCAACAACATTGCTCTAAGCTTCATAAACCTTACACAGAAATACCGACAACTAATCCTTCAGTTACACCTTTAGCAAGAGGGAAAAGCGGCTATAGCCCTCAATTATGAATTGCGAACAATTTGTAGGGGTAGTGCCCCGTGCCTACCCTCCTCTCCTCTCCTAGATAACTAAATCCTTCTGCCTTCACAAATATGAATTTATACAGTGCTAACTCACTCAAAGTCGAACTCAACCAGAGGGGCTGTCGCCTGACTCCCCAGCGAGAAACTATTTTAAGCGTCTTTCAAAATCTACGGCAAGGCAATCATTTGAGTGCAGAAGAGTTATATAAAACTTTACAGAGTCAAGGAGAAAAAATTGGCTTATCTACTGTATATAGAACATTGCATTTATTAGCCAGAATAGGGATTTTGCGCGAACTAGAATTAGCAGAAGGACACAAACATTATGAACTAAATTTGCCTGAATTACACCACCATCATCACCTGGTTTGCATTCAGTGTCACAAGACTTTTGAATTTAGCGATGAATCGATTTTTAAAATTGGGAAAAAGCAAGTTGAAAAAGCTGGTGTAGAATTGCTGGATTGTCAGTTAACTGTGCGTGCTGTTTGTTTTGAAGCGCTGCGGGAGGGATGGCCTTCTTTGATACCTAGCAATTGGTTATGTCCTCAATACCATTCGGAAATGGAGAGTGAAGTTCTTTAGGGGCGGTGGCTGTGAGCTCCCGCCCTTGGCAATCAAGCAACCTCTGAATCGAAACGTTGGTGTTCCATCCGAAATACGTTGGCGTACAAACTAGCAACAATCTGTTTGCCTTCCTGGGTCAACTGCAAATAACCGAGAGATTCGCTAATGTGAGGATAAATTCCACTCCAGTAAAACTTAGAGTAGCTTTGGAGCAAGTCGCCCGGATGTCGGTATCCCAAAACTTTAGTAGCACCGCTTTCTTCCAATTCGTAAAACAGCGCGCCAATTTTTTGTAAATATTGTGGGTTGCTGAGCTGACCTATCAAGTCAGCACCGCGAACTAAACTAGAATAATTACCTGCATCTTGGTCAATGTTGCCGTCAAGCACCGAGAAACGAGTCTGTTCTATGTTCTGCTTGATTATCTCAGCATTAATTAGCTTGTGGTTGCCGAAGCGCTCGTCAATGAATAGTTTTGCTCTGTCAACTCGGTAAGGAGATAAACTAGCCGCTGTTGCACCAGGAGCAAGTGCAATTCTCATGCCATCTTTTCCGGTAGCATACAATCCTGCTGATGCTTGGTCTTCTCGGCAAACTCCTTTGACATATCCGATATCTTGGCACAGCAAAGAAATGATGAAGTGCAGCCAATTTTCACACGAGACTCCGCCCTTGCGAATGTGTTTTCCCCGCAAAATTTCTTGACCGACCAAGGTAATACAAATGGCGTGTTCTGTATTGTGATAAAGAGCGTCGCTGCTGGCAATGTTTTCTAACGCCATTGCCCCCACCCAGGCAATAATGTCGGCATAGTCGGATTTGTAGCCTCCGTAAGTGCGACTATATCCATTTTCTAGTTGTTTGATGAAAGCTTCGATCAGCAGTTCTGTAGAATTAAACATACCCTGTCCTTTTCCTTGAATATTGCCTGTCAAGTGTGGTGAGTCTTATTTGAGTCTCTATATAATATAATTTATATATGATTTTATGGATGAGATTTTAACTCAAAACTGAAAACTCACTCACCTGCGTTGTTGGCGCTTGCCTTTGGAGGTAATATCAACACTCCAAACGCCACTTAGTCCATGACTAAAAGCCATCCCCGTCGGACTGCATAGAGCAGTCTGCTAACAATTTTTAGCTCGTCTGAACTTTTTAAAGTCTCAGAATTAATTTCGTATTGAATTTGGTGGAACACCGTCCGATCTATCTTACCGGATTTCCAAATATTCAAGTAAAGTTCGGAAATTGTACTTTCAGGAATATAAGTTTTGGTTTTCATCTGCGCTCAACTAAATGTATATTGCTTATTATCAGGTAATTTTATATAACTTTATGTGATGTCGATCTCTCTGAGGCTGTGATGCGAGCGGCTGTGATGCGATCGCACGGTAGAGTTGATGGGCGTCTCCGAAAAATGGTGGTTCGATATTTCGCGCGATCGATTTTGCACCACTGCTGTGACCCTCTTCAAAGTTGGGCTTCAATATATAATGCCACATATGTATTGGTACGACGGGCGATCGCCGCATCCCAACTTCGAGCAAACAAGCAAGAAAGTTCGCCCGCCGTGGAAATTTCTTGCCAAAAAAACTCGAGTCGTGTACTATATAGAGTCTGGTATCCTCACTTACCCATAATTATTTTCATTTATCCCGTCCCCACACAGGGGAAGGGACTTTCAGTGCGGATGCCGCCAAATCACTATATTCAGCAAAAAGCTAGAAATGCCGTAACTCATGCCCACTATTCAGCAACTCATCCGTTCAGCACGGGAACAAACGCAGAAAAAAACCAAATCGCCAGCTCTCAAGAGTTGCCCCCAGCGCCGCGGAGTTTGCACCAGAGTGTACACGACCACCCCGAAAAAACCCAACTCGGCGCTGCGGAAAGTGGCTCGGGTACGGCTGACCTCTGGTTTTGAAGTGACAGCCTACATCCCCGGCATCGGTCACAACTTGCAAGAACATTCGGTAGTAATGATTCGAGGCGGTCGGGTAAAAGATTTACCTGGAGTTAGATACCACATCATTCGCGGTACATTAGACACTGCCGGCGTGAAAGACCGCAAGCAAGGTCGTTCAAAATATGGGGCACAGTTGACAGTTGACAGTTGACAGTTGACAGTTGACAGTTTAAGAGCGACCTCTACCTAGAAGGAAGAGGATTGGAGTAATGAATAGTCTGATTTTAACTTCTCCCTCACTCGTGTTCCGGCTTTCAACCAATTCTTTCTGGTAACTCGCATCCTTGAGGGGTGGAAAAGCCAAACTTTCGATCGTCCGCGATCGATAATATCTGAGTTCAAAACCCCAAATTCAATCATTCAAAATCAAAAATCCCAAATAGAACTATGTCTCGCCGCACAGTTATTCAAAAACGTCCAGTTCCTCCAGATCCAACCTACAACAGCCGGTTGGTAAGCATGATGGTGAGACGGATCATGCAGCACGGCAAAAAATCCGTGGCCTCCAGCATAGTCTACGACGCCCTGAAAACCATCCAAGAACGCACAGGAGCTGAACCGTTAGACTTGTTTGAAAAAGCAGTCAAAAACGCTACACCCCTGGTAGAAGTCAAAGCCCGCCGGGTAGGTGGCGCTACATACCAAGTGCCGATGGAAGTACGTTCCGATCGCGGAACCACCCTCGCACTCCGTTGGCTGATCAGATTTGCCCGCGCCCGCACAGGCCGCTCGATGGCTGCCAAGCTGGCTAACGAACTGATGGATGCAGCCAACGAAACAGGCAGTGCTATTCGCAAGCGCGAAGAAACACACCGTATGGCAGAAGCTAACAAGGCTTTTGCTCACTACCGTTACTAATTGCCAAATCGTCGGGCATGGAGAAGAGGTCGATCGCGCGGCATAAAAGCATCGGGCGATCAATTGAAAAGTGTAAATTTTGAGTATTGAGATTGCTTCTCCAGGGACAATGCTGCCGGCCATTCGTGAAGCAAACTCAAAACTCCCAAAGTAAAAATTCACCCGGTCTCTGAATCCTCCATGTCGCATCCTTAATATTTTTGTAAACAAATGTTGCAAAAAATATTAAAATGTAACAATACGCTCCATATACTTATGTTCTAAGTCGGTAGCGATGGCAAACAAAGTTATTATGTAGTATAGTTGTATTATAGCAACACAAACTCCAAGGAGGTAGCTGTGGCACGTATCGTCCCGCTAGAGAAAACTCGCAACATCGGCATCGCCGCCCACATTGACGCGGGCAAAACAACAACAACAGAAAGAATTCTGTTCTATTCTGGCATGGTTCACAAAATGGGTGAAGTGCACGATGGAACAACAATTATGGACACGATGGCGCAAGAGCGAGAGCGGGGAATTACGATTACTGCTGCCGCTATCACCACCACTTGGAAAGAGCACAAAATCAACATCATCGACACTCCCGGACACGTAGACTTCACTATCGAAGTAGAACGTTCCATGCGAGTGCTTGACGGAGTGATCGCAGTATTCTGCTCGGTAGGTGGAGTGCAACCACAATCGGAAACAGTTTGGCGACAAGCCGATCGGTATAAAGTACCGCGAATCGTGTTTGTCAACAAAATGGATCGGATGGGCGCGAACTTCTACAAAGTCTATGCTCAAATTTGCGATCGGATGAGAGCGAACGCTGTACCCATCCAAATCCCGATCGGCAGTGAGGAAAACTTCCGGGGAATTGTAGACATAGTGCAAATGAAAGCCTATATCTACAAGAACAACACGGGCACTGATATCGAGGAAGTAGAAATCCCCGATGAAGTCCAAGAGCTAGCGGCCCAATATCGCACCAAGCTGATCGAATCCGTAGCAGAAACCAGCGACGCCCTTACCGAGAAATACCTCGAAGGTGTAGAACTAACCGAAGACGAAATCCGTTTGGCCCTGCGCCACGGTACTGTCCAAGGTACGATCGTCCCCATGCTGTGCGGTTCGGCATTCAAAAACAAAGGCGTTCAGTTGTTGTTGGATGCAGTCATCGACTATCTGCCGTCGCCCTTGGAAGTTCCCCCAATTCAAGGACTCTTACCCAACGGCGACACCGCAGAGCGCTTTGCCGACGACAACGCCCCGCTGTCAGCTCTGGCATTCAAAATCATGGCAGACCCCTACGGTCGCCTGACCTTCCTCCGCGTTTACTCCGGTGTCCTCAAAAAAGGTAGCTACGTCCTCAACTCCACCAAAGACAAAAAAGAGCGGGTTTCTCGCCTAATTGTACTCAAAGCGGACGATCGGATAGACGTAGAAGAACTCCGCGCCGGAGACTTGGGAGCAGCCTTGGGTCTGAAAGACACCTTCACAGGCGATACCATCTGTGAAGAAGGCTCCGAAGTGATTCTGGAGTCCCTGTTTATTCCAGAACCAGTCATCTCGGTAGCGGTGGAACCCAAAACCAAACAAGACATGGAGAAGCTCTCCAAAGCCCTCCAGTCACTCTCCGAAGAAGACCCCACCTTCCGAGTCAACGTTGACCCAGAAACCAATCAGACAGTCATCGCCGGCATGGGAGAACTGCACTTGGAAATTTTGGTAGACAGGATGCTGCGCGAATTCAAAGTAGAAGCCAACGTCGGTCAGCCGCAAGTAGCCTACCGCGAAACCATTCGCAAATCCGTCCGCGCCGAAGGTAAATTTATCCGCCAAAGCGGCGGTAAAGGTCAGTACGGTCACGTGGTGATCGAACTAGAACCTGCTGAAGAGGGAACCGGCTTTGAATTTGTCTCCAAAATTGTCGGTGGCACTGTACCGAAAGAGTACATCAATCCGGCAGCACAAGGGATGAAAGAAGCCTGCGAATCAGGTATTCTAGCAGGATATCCCGTGATCGACCTCAGAGCTACTATGGTAGACGGGTCTTTCCACGATGTAGACTCTTCAGAAATGGCATTCAAGATCGCCGGTTCAATGGCAATCAAAGAAGCCGTGATGAAGGCGTCGCCTGTGCTGCTAGAGCCTATGATGAAGGTAGAGGTTGAAGTTCCCGAAGATTACATCGGGAACGTCATCGGAGACCTCAACTCGCGTCGGGGTCAGATCGAAGGTCAAGAGACGGATCAGGGAATTGCCAAAGTTTCTGTAAAGGTTCCACTAGCAGAAATGTTCGGTTACGCTACTGACATCCGCTCCAAAACCCAAGGTCGAGGCATCTTCACAATGGAATTCAGCCATTACGAAGAAGTGCCGCGAAATGTGGCTGAAGCCATTATCGCTAAGAACAAAGGGAACTAATGATTTAAGGTTTTAGATTTTGGATTTTGGATTGAATCCAAAATCTAGAATCTAAAATCTCAAGTCTAAAATCGCTAAAAAAAACAAGGAACAAATCGAGAATGGCACGCGCAAAATTTGAACGGACTAAACCCCACGTAAACATCGGCACAATCGGTCACGTTGACCACGGCAAAACAACTTTGACCGCGGCGATTACGATGACTCTCTCTGCACTAGGTCAAGCAAAGGCTAAGAACTACGCCGACATCGACGCTGCGCCCGAAGAAAAAGCACGGGGTATTACGATTAATACCGCTCACGTAGAATACGAAACCACAGGTCGTCACTACGCCCACGTGGATTGCCCCGGACACGCTGACTATGTGAAAAACATGATCACCGGTGCTGCTCAAATGGACGGCGGCATCCTAGTAGTGTCAGCGGCAGACGGCCCCATGCCTCAAACTCGCGAACACATCCTGCTAGCTAAGCAAGTTGGTGTTCCCAGCTTGGTTGTCTTCTTGAACAAGGAAGACATGGTGGATGACGCTGAACTGTTGGAACTGGTAGAACTGGAAGTTCGCGAACTTTTGAGCTCTTACGATTTTCCTGGCGATGACATTCCCATCGTGACTGGTTCTGGCTTGAAAGCTCTCGAAGCGATGCTTGCTAACCCCAAAACCAAGCAGGGCGAAAATGAGTGGATTGACAAGATTTACAAGCTGATGGAAGCAGTAGATGCTTACATCCCTACTCCAGAACGCGAAATTGACAAGCCTTTCTTGATGGCAGTTGAAGACGTATTCTCGATTACTGGTCGGGGTACTGTGGCTACTGGTCGGATTGAGCGCGGCAGTGTCAAAGTAGGCGAAACTGTCGAAGTGATTGGTCTTAAGGACACTCGCAGCACTACGGTGACTGGTGTGGAAATGTTCACTAAGTCCTTGGATGAAGGCTTGGCCGGCGACAACGTGGGTCTACTCCTCCGGGGTATTTTGAAGGCTGATATTGAAAGAGGCATGGTAATTGCCAAGCCAAAATCCATCAGTCCTCACACTCAGTTTGAATCTGAAGTTTACATTCTGAAGAAGGAAGAAGGCGGCCGTCACACGCCATTTTTCTCTGGCTACCGCCCTCAATTCTACGTCCGTACAACTGACGTAACCGGTACAATCATGCAGTTCACTGCTGATGACGGTTCGGAAGCTGAAATGGTGATGCCTGGTGACCGGATCAAAATGACTGTAGATCTGATTCACCCGATCGCGATCGAACAAGGAATGCGCTTCGCAATTCGCGAAGGCGGCCGCACCGTCGGCGCCGGCGTTGTTTCCAAAATCCTCAAGTAGGAATCCGCTAACAGCCCTGATAGCAGAAAAGCCACCAAATGTCAATAGGCTTTTCTGCTATTTAGTGAGTAGTTAGTAGTTATTGGTTAGTAGTTATTGGTTAGTAGTTAGTGGTTAGTAGTTATTGGTTGGTAGTTATTGATTAAATATTCGATAATAAAGAACAAATAACAAGTAACAAAGAACAAATAACAAGTAACAAAGAACAAATAACAAAGAACAAAAAATAAACAGAACCTAGAAAATTAAAGAAACCAAAATGGCAGCTATCCAACAACAAAAAATTCGCATTCGCCTCAAAGCTTTCGATCGCCGAATTCTCGACGCATCTTGTGAAAAGATTGTAGATACAGCAAATCGGACAGCAGCTACTGCGATCGGCCCGATTCCCCTACCGACAAAACGACGGATTTATTGCTTGCTGCGATCGCCCCACGTAGACAAAGATTCTCGCGAACACTTTGAAACCCGCACGCACCGTCGCATTATCGACATTCACCAGCCTTCTGCTAAAACAATTGACGCTTTGATGAAATTGGATTTGCCAGCCGGCGTAGATATTGAAGTCAAGCTGTAGATTGACAGTTTGGGAAATAACAAGAGAAGGAACAATGGAAAAATACATTGTTCCTTTTTTTTATCAAATTCTTTAAGTTACAATCCTCAGTATTGATTCACCAAAGCAGAATTCATTTCTGGAGAATTCCGGCGCAATGCTTTGTAACCGTTATTTTATTATAAATCCCATCACCAGATAATAGAGATGACACCTGAAGCCGTAATATTTCGATCGCACGTCAACAACGCAACAGTTTCACCTCGCTCTTGCAAAATCATTGCGGTTGCGACAATTTGGCGATCGTGCATTTCATTAATGTTCAATAAGCTGAGCGTTCGATCGACGATAGTTCGATCGAGTGGATAAACTGTGATTCTGGAATCGCTATTAATCACATTAAACAAGGCATTTACAGATGGAATTGATGTTTTTCCCCGCTCTACAATCCATGCAGCTTCAGCAAGAGCGATCGCGGGTAGAACAAGCTGACTGTCCAAATTAGAAAGAATGGCTTGGGCTTGAGTCCCCAATCTTTGATTTCCTTCGAGAAACCAAATCAATGCGTGGGTATCGATGACATATTTCATTGGCAGCTACGACCAATCCAATTCATCGCCTGCATCCCCTTGAAACTGTGCAATCTCGAAATCCGCTTCGGTGGATTGCCCAGGGCCTGCAAACATTCCAAACTGGATAAATGTAGGCGATTTGGGTATGGATGGCGCAGCTAGAAAAGTAATTAGCACGCGGCTTTCATAAATGTTTTCCGGAAATTCTAAAAGTTCGATGACTCCATTTCTGTAAATCCCTTCAAATGCTTGGAGCATAATGATTCACCTTGCGTGCAAAGTACGGTCGATCGACTCGTTAGCTAACAATTCCAGTCTAACAAATTTTCCACACTCCGAGCTTTTTTCGTCTCCAGATTATGCACGGATCGCCAGAAACCGGGTTTTTGCAGAGAAGACGCGTTAAAGTCGTAGAAACTCAAAAAAACCCGGTTTCTTAGATGACGCGCGGGTGGCCAGAAACCGGGTTTTTACGAAAATTGTTGGTAACAGCGCAGAAACCCATAAAAACCCGGTTTCTTAGATTCCTCACGGGTGGCCAAAGTAACTGTCAACGGTCAACTGTCAACTGCTATAAGTCCCCACCAAACAAAAAATACTGTCACAATAAATGAAGACTACGGAGAGATCGAGGGTATGACGAGAGAGGAGTTGTTGCAGTTAATCGATAAAGCCGCCTCAGAGGGCTCCAAAGTATTGGATTTGTCGGGGTTGGGGTTGGAGGAATTGCCGCCGGAGATTGGCAAGTGCACGCAGCTTCAGCGTTTGATTTTGGGGAAGTGGATTGATGAATATGAAGGCTTGGGCAACAAATTAACGGCATTGCCTCCTGAAATTGGTAAGCTTACCAATCTCAAAATCTTACAACTTGGTTTTAATGCCTTATCCAGTTTGCCTGATGAAATGAGTCAACTGGTGAATCTCAAGGCGTTGCATTTGCCTAAAAATCGGTTTACCCAACTGCCCGATTGTATTTTTCAGCTACATCAGCTTGTTTATCTGGATTGTCGGGAAAATGGAATTGCGATCGTACCCCCACAGATTAAAAATCTTAAGCTACTCGAAACCCTGAAAATTGGTGGAAATAAACTTAATTTTTTGCCAGATGAAATCGAAATACTTCAACATCTGAAAGGTTTTTACCTGTGGGCAAATCCTATAGAATCCCTACCTGAAAGTCTCGGCAAATTGGAGAACATTAGGACTTTCTCTTTGTCCGAAACGGCGCTGCCAGAGATTCCCGAATTAATTGGTAAATTCTCTAAATTGCGATGTTTGCAGATTTGGGATTCACAGATAGCAAAAATTCCAGAAGTTCTGGGGCAACTGTCAAATTTAACACAGCTTGACCTCCGTTTCAATGATATAGCAGAAATTCCAGAAATTTTGGGAAAAATGTCGAATTTGACACGGCTTAGCCTCAGTGGCAATGAGATAGCAGAAATTCCAGATGTTCTGGGGCAACTGTCAAATTTGACAGAACTCGATCTCAATGGCAATCAGATAGAAGAAATTCCAGAGATTTTGGGGAAAATGTCGAATTTGACACATCTAGATCTCAGTGAAAATCAAATAGAAGAAATTCCAGAATTCTTCGGAAAATTGTCGAATTTGACACAGCTTTATCTCAGTGGCAACTGGATAGAAGAAATTCCAGAATTTTTTGGAGAAATGTCGCATTTGACACAACTCGATCTCAATAGCAATCAAATAGCAGAAATTCCCGCTGTTCTGGGGCAACTGTCGAATTTGACACAGCTTAGCCTCGGTGAAAACCGGATAGCAGAAATTCCTGAAGCTCTGGGGCAACTGTCGAATTTGACACAGCTTTACCTCAGTAACAATAGGATAGCAGAAATTCCCGAAGCTCTGGGTCAACTGTCGAATTTGACACAGCTTTACCTCTGGAGCAATCGGATAGCAGAAATTCCCGAAGCTCTGGGTCAACTGTCGAATTTGACACAGCTTTACCTCTGGGAAAATCAGATAGCAGAAATTCCAGATGTTCTGGAGAAAATGTCGCATTTGACAGAGCTTTACCTCAGTAGCAATCAGATAGCAGAAATTCCCGAAGCTCTGGGGCAACTGTCGAATTTGACACACCTTTACCTCAGTAACAATAGGATAGTAAAAATTCCCGAAGCTCTGGGGCAACTGTCGAATTTGACAGAGCTTGACCTCACTAACAATCAGATAGCAGAAATTCCCGAATCTCTGCGCAAAATGGACAAGCTGCAAAAATTGGATTTGCGGGGTAATCCGATACCAATTCCGCCGGAAATCCTAGGGAAAAATAAATTATCTGGAAATCCTAGGGATG
The DNA here is from genome assembly GCF_020738625.1 of Microcoleus sp. PH2017_09_SFU_O_A. NCBI lineage: Bacteria > Bacillati > Cyanobacteriota > Cyanophyceae > Oscillatoriales > Microcoleaceae > Microcoleus > Microcoleus sp. PH2017_09_SFU_O_A. Next base: position 24,461 of record NZ_JAEQCF010000040.1, on the reverse strand, counting down.
TGCGTAACATTCTCGATTTCTACTTCCAAACTCGTGACCCCAATGCTACCGAAGAACTCAACGAAGCCAAACTTTTGATTGTCGGCGAAGGCGAAGCGGGCAAAACCACCCTAGCCAACAAACTCCTCAACCCCAACTACGAACTCAAAGAACGAGAACCCTCCACCGAAGGCATCGATGTGATGCGCTGGGAATTCCCACAACCCAACGGCAAACCTTTCCGCGTTCACCTCTGGGACTTTGGCGGACAGGAAATCTACCACGCCACCCACCAATTTTTCCTCACCGAACGTTCTCTATATGTCCTCCTCGTCGATAACCGCCGCCAAAACCCCAACCTCTGCTACTGGCTGAGTATCATCGAACTCCTCAGCAAGGGCAGTCCCGTCTTCCTCGTCCAAAACGAAAAACAAGACATCCGCTGCGAAATCAGCCTCTCCCAACAACGGCGTGACTTTCGCAACCTAGAAAAAGATTTCCCTACCAATCTCGCCACCAATCGCGGACTCGCAGACCTCCAACGCGCCCTGCAAAACCGCATCGCCACCCTCGAACACATCAGCACGCCCATCCCCAAACGCTGGGCAAACGTCCGCTATGTTTTGGAAAACTATTCCCAACGCCAAACCCATATCGAAGTCGGTGAATTTTTCAACATTTGCGTCAGCCAAGGCTTCAAAAAGTCCGATAAAACAGCGATGTTGAGTCTCAGTAAATACCTCCACGACTTGGGCATCATCCTGCATTTCCAAAAAGATCCCATCCTCAAAAACATAGTCATCTTGCGTCCCGAATTGGCAACCAACGCTGTTTACAAACTCATCGGCAACAAAAAAGTCACCGACAATGGAGAAGTCACAGATAACGCAGAAATCATCGCCAACTGCGGGTATTTCACCCGAGAAAATCTCAAGCAAATCTGGGGCGACACACAATACCGAGACTTGCACGACGAACTGCTGCACTTGATGAAACACTTCAAACTGTGTTACGAAATCCCCAGCAAACCCCGACAATACATCGCCCCGCAACTTCTCCCCCTCGAAACACCAGATTACGAATGGGACGACAGCGATAACTTGATTTTGCGTTACGAATACGACTTCATGCCCAAAGGCATCATTACCCGCTTCATCGTAGAAATGCACTTGTTAATCTACCGCCCTCAATCCGATTTACCAAAGGGTAGGGGGGATATTGTCTGGCGCGATGGAGTCATCCTCGCCGACAATTACGCCAAAGCCGAAGTTATCGAGAATTACCACCAACGAGAAATCCGCATTCGAGTTTCTGGCAACCACAAAAAATCTCTTTTAGACCGCATCCGCCACGAACTCTGGAAAATTCATGCTACTTATGACGATCGCCTAAAATACCAAGAATTCATCCCCTGCAACTGTTCTGAATGCAAAGGCAGCCAAGACCCTCACCTCTACGATTTTGAAAAGCTGCGCCGCCGTTTGGCAAACCACCGCTACGAAGTCGAATGCGAAAAATCTTATCAAATGGTTCAGGTGCGGCGCTTGATGGAAGATTTCCCGGATAATTTGCAACAATGGGAAGAGAAAGAGCGAATTTCTGGAATCAATCAACTTGACTCTGGAGATACTTCTAGCATTCAATTAAACATCAACATCGACAATAAAAAAATGACTCAAAATTATCCTCAAAATAACAACTTTCCTGGCGCACAAATCGGCAGCGTAGCTATCGCTAACGAAGTCAAAGACAGCGCCCAACAAACAGCCTCTGGTGGTATTCATATCGATAACGCCAATACAGTAGAACTTCTCAAACTAATTTCATCCATGCGAGAAACCGCAATGCAGTTTCCTGAAGATATTCGAGAGGATATAATTATCGATATTCAAGATGTCGAAACTGAAATTAATAAACCGAAAGATCAATGGGATAGACCGAGATTAAAGAAATGTTTAAAAGGTATTGTAGCGGGGGCGGCTGCGATCGGAGTTGGGATCTCTGGTGCTGTTGATTTGGCTAATAGTACGATCGACCTCGGTGAAAAAGTAGGTATTGAAATTCAAGTACCTTGGGCGCGGTAAATAAGTTATGCAAGGCTGACGCATCAGCCGAAATAAACCGGGTTTTTTATCTAATCTGTGGGTAAAAAACCAGGATTTTGCGGAAAAACCCGGTTTCTGACCCTACGCATCAGCCTAAAGGGCCGATCGCCCTTAACCGCATTTTCCGCCGATCGCCCCTCACCCCCGCCCGGAATTACTCAAATCAGTTAAAGTAAGAAAAAGAAGCGCAAGTACCGTCACCTTTGAGCGACAATGGCATCCTCCTCCTCTGTAGCAGTTCGCGAACTCCCCTTATTTCCCTTGCCGGAAGTGGTTCTATTTCCAGGTAGACCGCTGCCACTGCAAATTTTCGAGTTTCGCTATCGAATTATGATGAACACGATTCTGGAGGGCGATCGCCGTTTCGGTGTGCTCATGTGGGACCCGAACCAAAACAAAGTCTCTGCCGTTGGCTGTTGCGCCGAAGTCATTCACTGTCAGCGCCTCCCGGACGATCGCATGAAAATCATGACTCTCGGACAGCAGCGGTTCCGAGTCCTCGACGCCGTTCGGGAAAAACCCTATTTAGTCGGTTTAGTAGAATGGATTGAAGACGAACCGCCACAAAAAGACCTCCGATCTTTGGGCAAAGAAGTCGAACAACTGCTGAGAGATGTAGTTCGCCTGTCTAGCAAATTGATGGATCAGTCGATCGACCTACCCGAAGACATTCCCAGTTTGCCCACAGAACTATCCTACTGGGTAGCCAGCTACCTTTACGGTGCAGCTACAGAACAGCAAACTCTTTTAGAATTGCAAGATACTGCTGCGAGATTGGAACGCGAAACCGAAATTTTAACTTCCACTCGCAATCACTTGGCAGCAAGGACTGTACTCAAAGATACGCTCAAGTAGTCAATTTTCACAGAACTGAAGCATCCTCAGTTCTGCCTCGGATAACAACTCCGAGGCAACCGTCCCAAACATTGTTCCATCGGAAAAACACCGATTTTAAACTTTTTGTTCCGAAAAGCAAAGGGAATGGCTGGGAACTGTTAGCAGTGGATAGTGCTATAACTGTCAACTGTCAACTGTCAACTGTCAACTGCTATAAATGCTTGTGTTAGAAAATCTCGAACCGAAACCATACGATGCAGTTAGAGGCGGTCAACTGCCGCCTCCGGTGGGCGGTGTGGTACTCGGCGGACTAGCAGGAGTCAGACACCGACTGTCTAGTTCAGTCAGCGAACATCGGATTGCAGCGCTAAAGGAAGCCTTCAATTACGGCGATGCAGGCTTAAAAATAGTCATCAAGATTTGTCAAAGCGAAACAGGGCCAGTGCAGCGGGCGGCCTGCGATTTGCTGCGAGAAAGGCTGAGCGCGATCGCCCGCGAAAAATTACAAGCCTTCGTACCTGCAAGTTTAGATTCAGAAACAGCGACAGACAGGACTCAAAAAATCTTAAAGAACTCAGCCAGTACAGTCTCAGAAAAAGGCGATCGGCAGTTATCAGAAGCACAGTTAATATTTGAGACAACTGTGCAGCAGATGGAACCCAATTTGTTGCTCTTAGAAGCATTAGTAGCCTCTGTAGAACGCGAAGGCTTTACCAGCGAACTGATGAATTTTTGGGATTTATTAATCTTAGAAATTCAGGAACCTCTCAAAGAACTTCGTCAGGCTGTTGGCAGCGCGATTTCAGCCCAACTGCGGATTCAGTGGCAGTACAATCAATCTGAATCCCAAGCCAATCAGTGGCAGCAGCGAGCTTTGCTAGCTCTTCAGAAAGGCGATGAGAACTCCGTTCGACAAGCCTGGGTTCGCAAGCAAATAGAGTTGGATAAGGTAGCAAAAGTGAAGATAGATTTAGACGACCAAACTGTACGAGTAGAAACTCTCAATCGCAACTTGCTAGCTTTGGAAAGTAAGATTGCCGAAGCTAATTCTAAGAAAGAAATACTAAAGATGCAGGTTCATTTTTCTAAGGTACAGGAGCAAATTAACTGCACTTTTAGCCAAATGAATACTATATTTTTTAGTCCTTAGCTGTCGGATTATGTGCGGATATATTGCCTGATTTCAGACTTGTCTGATGCAAAACTGAATTGCCCTGCTTAAATTTGTAGCCTCATCTAACTTAGCGCCTTCGCGGTTAGCGCCGCACAAAAATGCCCCGCTCAAATTAGCACCGCGCAAATCAGCTTCTCTCAAATCCGCATCCTGAAGGTTACTTTCAGACAAAAATGCTCCTCTCAAGTTGGCTCTTCTGAGACTTGCTCCCCGCAGTTTTACCTCACTGAGATTTGCTCCTTCGAGATTGGCTTCATCTAAGCAAGCATCTATCAGGTTGGCTTCCATCAAGTTCGCTTTATACAAGTTTGCCCCGGTTAAGTTGACACCAATCATTTTCGTGTCTCCCAAGTTGGCGTTTTCCAGGTTTGCATTAATCAGCTCAGCCCCTGTTAATCTGGCACGAGTTAGCTTCGATCCCCTGAGATCTGCCCCATTCAGATCCGCCATGATCAGACAAGCATTTTCGAGGTTTGCACCAATTAAGTTAGCCCCACTTAGGTCTGCTTCAGCTAGAATTATGTCCTTTAAATTGGCACAGGCGAGGCAAATATGAAGTAGGGAAGCTTGTGACAGGGAAGCACCTATTAAGTTGGATTCGTGAAAATCTCTTTCTCCGGCTGCATATCGCTTGAGAAGTTCATCAGCATTCATCTCGCTAGCCCCCTAAGTATTAATACAATCATACTACTGACAGTACAGTGTAGCAACCAAAGATTTTTAAAGTTTCCGTGTGTTTTTTTAACTCTTCTAGTGCCGATCGCACTAATGTAGAACAAGCATCGGCTTCCACGTCCATAAAGAAGATATATTCTCCGAGCGATCGCTTAGTCGGCCGAGATTCAATGCGACTTAGGTTAATACCGCGACTAGCAAATACTTGCAAAGGTTTTACCAATGTTCCGGGCATATTAGCAGGTACGCTAAAAGCTAGTGACGTGTGAGTACAATTCGCCGAAGTTGAATCTAGGTGCGAGTTAGCCCCTAGTGTGGTGCCGGATGTCATTGATGACTCGTGGGATTCTGCGAAGTTTCCTAATTTTCCTGCATCGGAGCCAAGTACCCAAAATCGAGTGTAATTGTCGGGATAATCATTAATCGGGCTCGCTAGCACGGGCAATTTGTAGAGTTCGGCGGCTCTTGGCGAAGAGATTGCCGCTATACTGCTATCTTCTAGATAGTGCAACGCTTCCGTCGTTGAATTAGCCGGAATCAACTGAGCCTGTGGGATAAACTCGGCCAACCACAATTGACACTGAGCTAGGGCTTGCGGGTGAGAGTAAACTTTTTGAATCTGGTTAAAATTTTGAGCATTTGACAGCAGTGCGTGGGAAATCGGCAAAACCAGGGCGTGTTTAATTCGCAGTGCATCCAGCCGCCACAGGGTATCTAGGGTGACAGTGACGCTACCTTCTATGGAATTTTCTACCGGCACAATTGAGTAATCAACCAGCCCGGAGGCAGATGCCTCTAGTGCCTGAGAAATGGTGGAATAAGGATACAGGGTACATTCGGAGTTAGTTTCCCGGCTCAACCAATTGACATAAGCCTGAGCCGCTGTTTCTGCATTGGTACCTACAGGGCCGAGATGTGCGATCCTCTTCGAGGGCTTTGCTAAGGAAATTTTCATAATAATCGGCAATTTTGCGTTACAAATGTTTGCTTTACTCTCATCAGCCAGCAAGTATGATGAAAAAATTAGCCTGAGTCCCAAAAGCTTTTATCCGTTATTTCTCGGATGAGATGGGGCGAGTGGGCGAGTTAGTGCGCGACTCAAATCACCTTAAAAAAGTTATAGTTTATTAAGATATCCTTACGAATCCCACATATTGACATATTCTCATGTATACCCGTTTTAATGCTTCCCAATCCGTTGAGATCGCCGTACCAGATGAACGGGTTCCCATTCAACATTATCTGCGCCAGCCGAGGCGATTGGTGAACGCCCTAGTCGATCGTACTCGCACAGAGCAACTAAGCGATGACTGTTTCCGCCTGAAAATGCGACCGTTACAATTTATGATGCTCAGCATTCAACCCACAGTAGACATGAGGGTATGGGCGCAGTCGGAGGGCGCAATCAATTTGGAGTCAGTCGCCTGCTCGATTCTTGGTGTGGATTATATAAACGATCGCTTTGCTCTCAATCTTAAAGGAAAGCTTTACGTACATCAAAATAGTGGGGTAGCGTACTTGAAGGGAAAAGCGGATTTAGAGGTGCAAGTCGAGTTACCGCCACCGTTTTGGCTGACGCCCAAACCAATTTTAGAAGCAACGGGCAACGGCTTGCTCAAGAGTGTACTGCTAAGCGTCAAACAGCGATTGATGTATCAATTGCTCTTAGATTACCGCCGCTGGGCAAGCAGCGAAACAGAAGTAATATCGAGCGATATCCCTCAAATCTTATCGGTTGAAGGTTGAGCGGGTATTAGAGAATGACGTTGCTTAATCAGGGTATGAAAATGGGTAACTTGAAAATTCAGCTATATTAACTGACTAGACGATCGAATGCAATGCAGCCTGAATTTTGTTGAAATTTGCTAGCTCCCATAGATAGCAGCGGGTCATTCAAAATCGATGTGAGTCAGCGCTCCATCATCGTCTTCCATGATTCTCCTAGGCCCAGACCAAGCTGTTGATTTGTCTTGTGAAACTTCGGCCTTTTTGTCGGTGAGTTCGCGCTGTGGTGGCCGAGTTTTTGGGCTCGGTTGCACATTCGTCGCCCCCACCCGGATTCGGATTTTTGGTCCGGAATTGCCCAAGCGAATTGTCATCCCGTCCGCTACTGACACCTGAGCGATCGGTTTATCATCTACATAAGTGCCGTTAGCGCCAAAATTAATAATTTCCCAGCCATAAGAATGATTCCACAGCTCTACGTGGTGGCGGGAAACTACAGCGCTGTAAATAATTACATCATTGTCGTTCGATCGACCGATCCGAACCACAGATTCGGATTCAAAACACCAACTTTGAACTGGGACAGACTGAATAGGATGTAGCAGAGTTAAGGTAATCACTGATGTTTTGACACTCCCCCGCATGACTGAAACGGGGATGCTTCAAGAACCAATTTTTGCGATAAAACCGCAAAAGATTTGATGCTTAAAGGCGTTGTCAGTGCGCCGCTACTCCCTCGCTTTGCCGTAAAAGTTGAAGTTTTGACTGCTTGAGGCATTTGAACAAACTTTTGATTGTTGGCTTGGACTCCAAGTGCGAACTTTGCCTGTCCTCGATCGCCACCAAACACGATATTAATCTGGTGAACTTGGCCGCGATTGACAGCAGTGCGAAGTTCTCGATCGATTGAATCTCGGATGGAGCTACCCGGCCGATCGCCCATCTGGGCCGATCGATCGGTGGAGTGACCATTTTCCCACAGATCGATCGGAGAATTCAACTCAGACGAGTGCTGGTTGCACCGCTGATTCGAGTTGTCGATCGGGCGACAGTCTGCGACGATCGGCGAATTGCTGTTTGCCCCTACAGAAGTTAACCAATTATTAAGGCTGCGGGTTCTAGATAAAATAGGAGTTGGTTCTCTCAAACAGCATAGGTCTTTTAGGGTTGCTAACATTTTTCGTATTGATGCGATACCTTTAAAATACAATGCTTTGAGCACTAGAATTCCTCGCCCAGAAAGCCTCTATTTCGCGTACTCTGTACCGATCGAGCTTTCGGGTGCCGGCCACCCCAAAAATGCGATCGGCAAGCAGCTACTTTCTCGATCGGGAAAGCCGCACTTCAGGGCAAATCCGACTCTGGCGGTTCCACCGGATCGGGCGGTACAGATTCATCCCTTTGGCGCTTCAACTCTGCGACTTTTTCTTGAGCTACATCCCTGACTTCTATAGCTTTATCTTGAAGTTTTTCCGCCAGATTTTGAGCGTTCCGCTTCACGCCAGCCACATTTTTAAGAGTTCTGTCAAGATCTTCCTGTAAAAACTCGGCTACCATGCCGACTTTATGGTGCAGTCCCTCCGCGTACTGCACGGGTTCGGATACAGCAGCCTCAGAGACGATCGCCCGCTTGCTGCCGATCGTCGAAATCGCCTGCACCGGCAACAAGTAAATCCCGTCTAAAACGCCGCGCCAGCCGCTAGATTTAAACAGGTAATCCCTAACAGAACCAGTCCGGACATCAAATAGGTAGTCAACCACCGTACCTGCCTTATTTCCTGCGTCCGTAAGTACCTCAAGGCCGATCGGACAAACAGCTTGTTCCGGCTGATGCAATTCCGGAAGTTCCGGGTTAATCGTCACCAAAACATTTTCGCCCACCGTATCAACTTGCGCCCAAGCGAACCAGCGTTTTTTGTTGCCCAAAAGTCCCGACTTGCAAGTAAAGCCGATCGCCCGCTGGGAGTGAGGATCGAGCCAAAGCCGATCTACCCTGCCGACCTCTTCCGCCGTGCGGCGGTCGATCGTGCGGCGGTTGATCAGTTCGCTGCGCTTAACAATCTGTTGTGATGTACTCATAAATAAACTCCTGAGTGCCGCCTGCAAGAAAAATGTCGATCGTCCAAAGATGTCGATTTAATATTCTTCTTCTTCTTCTTCTTTTTCTTCCGAATAATGGGGAGTATTTTCTGCCTCAGTTAACTCGTCTTCTTCCCTGGAAGTGCCAATTTCTTTTTGGCTGGGAATAGGAATCGTGCTAAGCAGTGCGCCCCCGGAGGGAGCGTGAATTGCCTTAGCATCCCTTGACTTGACGCTAGTTTGTGCTAACTGGGCTGAGGACTGATTCCCACCGACGTTGATTTGAATTTTCGGGCCCGAGCGAGCCAAGTGAACGATCAGACCGTCCACAACGGGAACCTTAGCGATCGGCTTACCATCGAGGTAAGTACCGTTGGTACCTAAATTGATCAGTTCCCAATTAATGCCGCTGCGTCGCAATTCGATGTGGCGACGAGAAACCACAGCGCTAAAAAGAACGACGTGGTTTTCCGTCGATCGCCCGATCCGGACGACCTCTTCGTCTTCAAAGATCCAACTGCGGACGGGAATAGACTGGAGTGGATGTAGCAAGGTCAGCTTAATCACATTGGCAGCATTGAGTTTTGGTAGAGCGCCTCAAGATGCGATTTTAGATTTTAGACTTTCGATCGCCCAATCCAAACTCGATCTAAGAGATTTGAAATAGAAACGTAACCAGGTCTCCTTTTCCCAGAGAGATGCGGTCTCCCGGTCGCAACCGATGTCGGTTTCCCTTGGGCAGGGGAGTATTGTTGACGTAAGTGCCGTTAGAACTGCCTACATCTTCTAGGTAGCAAGCATCTCCCTCCACCCGGAGATTTGCGTGTACCCGAGAAACTATCTCAGAATTAGCAAATCCCGAAACATCAATATCTGGCGGCACCAAGTCATTTGGCTTGCCAATGTGAATCACAGCGAGATTGTGAGGCAATTCCATCGGCGTATTTGTCTGAACGTGTATCAGTCGCGCCGACTGCTGTTGCAGTTGAGTTTTAGCCACACCCGCTGGCTGTGGGTCGGGAACCGGGGGAGAGGTATTTGGTGCTGTTGTCACCGATTCTGTTGTAACAGGAACCGAGAGCGACGGCGAGGGATCTGGAATCGTCGGAATGCTGGCGGGAGTTTTTTCCAAGTTCGGCCCCTGATGTGGGGTAACTAGAGGTTCCATTGCGATCGTCGGCGGTTCGGTTGATCCTAAGTCCGGCACCAGTGGCGATACCACTGTGGGGCCCACAGGCGAGACGGACGGTACTGTCGCCTCAACTTCTGGAACGTAGGAACCAGGACGCAAATTAAAGCCACACTGACCGCAAAATGCTGCATCTGTCTGAACCGCTGCACCGCAGTTTGAGCAACTGGCGGTAACGGGTAAAGGCGTGTAACAAGACTCGCACTGGCTGGCCCCGTCGGGGTTCTGGTGATTGCAATTGGGACAGACAATCATCGATTTCTCCTTGCTATCGGCCAGATTTTCCAATCAGCCTCGTAAAAATAGTTGTGTATATGGTCAAATTTTAACTTTAACCGCCACAATTCTTATATTGCTTCGCTAATACTAGCAACTGAGTTCGCGCCGTGACATTCGGAACGAAGGAAAAGATTGAGTTAGTAATACTGCTGACAGTGCTGACTCTGGAGGCTCTCTCAGCTATTTTACTGCAACGCCTGCCGCAGCATCGAGCAGCCACCAAAGTTCGCCTTCTGGTTGAATGAGTCTGGCTGGATAGGTCATGGAGTCGGCTGCGGGGGCAAAAATTTGACTGAGGGCGGGTTGTTTGCTGGCTCCTGCCACCATGAAGATGACGCACCGGGCGCGGTTGATTAAGGGGAATGTAAAGGTGATGCGGGGTTGACCGTCTTTGTTGCCGACGGTTATTAGGGAGTCACGGACTTGTAAGGCTGGTGTGCCGGGGAATAGAGAGGCTGTGTGGGCGTCGTCTCCTATGCCCAATAGGATGATGTCGAAAGCGGGAAACTCGCCGTCGGATATTTTGAAGAATTGCTGCAATTCGGTTTGGTGCGTCGAGGCGTCGGCTGCGGGGTCAGCCGCGCCTGTGGGCATGGGGTGGATGTTGCTGGCGGGGATGTTTACTCGATCGAGCCAAGCGAGGCGCGCCATTTTTTGATTGCTGTCCGGGTGATCTGGCGCAACGTAGCGTTCGTCACCCCAGAAAACGTGAATTTTGTCCCAAGGCAGGTCTTGGGTGGCGATCGCTCTGTAGAGCGGTTCTGGTGTGCTGCCACCCGCCAAGGCGATCGTGCAAACTCCACGTTCTGCGATCGCTGCTGGGATTTTGGACAGGACAACCGCGAGCGATCGCTCTATGAGTTCTTCCCGATTTGCTAATACTTCTACTACTTTTTTCATTAATTTCCTCTCAACTTTTCTCTTCGTCTGGAGCTGGGCAATTACTCAAATTCGGCCTTGACATTTTGCTTTGAGGTCGATCGGCTGATACGCTTGGAAGGCTCTACACAGCGTCAAGTCGGATTTTATCAGAAGAATGGGTTTAAAACCCCGTCTTTTAAGACAGCTTTGTATTTAATTTTTTTCTATGTTACCATAGTATTAGTAGTTTGGTAAGCAAAATGCTAAAAGCCTTCAAGTACAGAATATATCCTACCAGTGAGCAATCCATTTTGCTTGCGAAGTCGTTTGGCTGTGCAAGATGGTTTTACAACTACACGCTCAATCTAACGTCTGAAACCTATAAGCAAACAGGGAAAGGATTAAGTAGAAATGAAATAATCAATCTTCTACCTTCTCTTAAGAAAGAGTACGAATGGCTGACAGAAGCACCATCACAAGCCCTGCAGCAAGCAGCCTTAAATCTTTCTAGTGCTTTCCTTAACTTTTTTGAAGGTAGGGCTAAATATCCTAACTTTAAGAAAAAGCGGAATAGACAATCTATTAGATTTCCTCAAGGATGTAAATTAAAAGACGATATATTGAGATTGCCTAAAATTGGTGATGTTCATTGTAAAGTTTCAAGGCAACCAGAAGGGACTCTAAAATCTGTCACGGTTTCAGTTAATCCATCGGGGGAATATTTTGCAGCCTGCCTCTATGATGATGGTAAAGATTTACCTGAAAAATCATCAGAAGGAAAGGCGATTGGGATAGACGTTGGTTTAACCCATTACGCTATTACATCCGATGGAACCAAGCATGGGAATCCTAAATATTATCGAAAATATGAAAAGAAGTTAGCTAAGAGACAAAAGCAACTAAGCCGTAAGCTTAAAGGTTCTAATAACCGTCATAAAGCTAGGATTAAAGTTGCCAAGGTTCACACTAAGATTGTCCGATGTCGCGAAGATTTTATACACAAACTAAGTCGTAAATTAGTTGACGAAAATCAAGTCATAGTTGTAGAGAATCTAGCAGTTAGAAACATGGTGAAAAACCACAAACTAGCTAAATCAATTAGTGATGCTGGTTGGGGAGATTTTTGTACCATGCTGAAATACAAGTCGGAATGGGAAGGAAAAATCTACATCGAAGTAGATAGGTTCTATCCCAGTTCTAAGACTTGTAATAACTGTTTAAATCGCGTGGATAGCTTGAGTTTGGATATTCGTAGTTGGCAATGTCCTAAATGTGGAGAAAACCATGATAGAGATATTAATGCTGCTAAGAATATTCGGGATGAAGGTTTACGAATTTTGGCGGTAGGGCATACCGTTACTGCTTCAGGAGGGAGAGTAAGACCGAGTAAAGGCACTGCTTTTACAAGGCATCTCCCTGTGAATGAAGAATCCTAGCCGTTTACGGCGGGGAGTGTCAACATTCTTATGTCTGCTTTATTTTGCTGGGCAAAACTTATTTCGGTCGGTACTCAATCGAGCTTCACCTGTTGGATACATCTGTAGCAACAGTTTCCGAGAGTTAGGACGTTCTTAATTGCACTTTTCACAGGATATATGTAGAACTTCCTTCATAGTTCTTGCTTCTGCTATTATATTTTTTGCAACTTGCAATCAAAATCGCGATCGCACTTACCTGGGGACAGCAAAAATCATCAAGATTGATGTGGTAGACTATGGAAAATAGTTTTAGGTCCCGAGGCTCGGATGGAAGCAAAACTATGTCAAATTTTAAGAAATTTCCTACATCTGTCCGCTATCTAATAGCGCGTTTCCGCCACTGGACGCAACCGTCGGTTTGGGCTCCGCTAGCCGTGCTGTGTGCGGGGGGGTTATTTATCTGGGAAGTCTCCGTACATCCAGAAAGGTTGAGCATAGATGGCGAAGAAGAAGCAGCAAACTCAAACAATCCAGATGCGATTCCCGGACTGTCTGCTGAAGATAGTGCCATTGCTGCTGAAATCGACAGCTTGCCGGTGCTAGTCAATCAGTTCAATCGCTCCAATTCTGAACTGAACTTGTTCAATTCATCAGCAGTCAAAGGCAAAGGTTTATTCGACGAAATTCGCACTCGCGGCTTAGAAAAGCCTAAGCCATCTTCAGAGCCAAAGTCGGCGGCAATCAACACATTTGTGTCGCTGTCAAATTTACAAAATCCTGCGATTGGGACAGTCAACAATAACCCGCAAAATTCCAGCTTACCAAGTTCAAACCCGACATCTGATTTGAGTTTATCTGGCAGTGGGACGACCATTTCCGGCATAAGAGCGATCGAGCCTGAGTCTGCGGGTGCACCGGAAGCATCAGGTAGCGGTAATTCCGGCAAACAAAACGACAATCCTCTGCCTTTGAGTCCGCTGCAAGCAGCCATGAAAAAATACATCGCTGCTAATACTTCAGCAACGGCGGCGGCCGTGAAAAGTGCAAACACCCCTAAATTGCTCGATCGACCGGCTTCCCTTGGATCTGGGACAAATCCGGCAAATTTGTTGCCAACGGTCGCTACAGCTCAAGGAAAAGCAAATCCTGGGAATGTTCCTGCGACAATCTCCCCACTTCCGGCTTCTACTAATACAATTATTAGCGACTCTCAACAATTTTTAAACCCGGCAGCTACACTTCCTGAATCATTTACCGGGTTAAATTCCAAAGCATCAGTCATCCCCACAATTACTCCACAGGTTCCAACGGTGGCTTTGCCCAAAAATCCCTATCAAACTAATTTATCCGACTCGGGCTTGATACCGGAAGTTCAACCTGTGGCGCTTCCTGTCGCCACACCTTCACCAATACCGCTAATTCCGAATTTCGGGCAATCCCCTAGCACGGGAGTAAACAAGATCATTAATCCTCAATTCTCTCCCAATTCAGCGAATTCTCAATTTCAACAACCTCAACCAAGTCAGATTAATTTGCCAAGCCAGCCTAACTTTGGAGCAGTTCCTCAAAACACCAATCAGGGCGGGCAGCCAATTCAACCGCAACCTTTTTCTACACCTCGCTCTTTGACTCCGGGACGCTATATTGGTGGCGGCGAAATTAATACTTTTGCTAATCCTTAAATGAAGGAAGAAGGAAGAAGGAAGAAGGAAGAAGGAAGAAGGAAGCGGAGCATCTCAGTTTTGCATCTGTAGTGCTGTCCCCGCTCGCGAGCTATACGAGCTCGCACTGTAAAAAAATGTTTTTTGCAAAAATGAGATGCTCCCGAAGGAAGAAGTTGAATTGTAGGGTGTGTCGCCCTTGAGAATCCCTGAAGTTGACAGACAATTTCACATATCCGCACCTGAAAAACACGGTTGAATTGTAGGGTGTGTCGCCCTTGACAATGCCGGAATTTGACAGACATTTTTACAGATCCGCACCTGAAAAACCCGGTTGAATTGTAGGGTGTGTCGCCCTTGACAATGCCGGAATTTGACAGACATTTTTACAGATCCGCACCTGAAAAACACGGATGGAAGAAACAAACCTAACACTTTTTTGTAGTAAAAATTTGGAGAAATGGTATAAGGTGCGTCGCCATGAGATTGTCGATATTGAGTTAGAGATTTTTCTTGAGCGACGCACCCTACGACTGTTAATTTTTCCAATTCTCAATTCCCAATTTGATTGGTAAAACTTACCTAGAGGCGGCTCTTCCCAACAACAATCCGCCGATTCCTAAGCCAAAGGCGATCGGCAACCAAGCCGATAGAATCGGTGTTAAAACAGCTTTCACGCCCATCGAACTGGTGACGAAAGAAAATACATAGTAAGTAAAAATCACCACTACGCTAATACCAAAACTTGTTCCTTTCCCCGATCGCCGCGGTTGAGTTCCCAAAGCGGCTCCCACTAAACCAAATACCAAGCACACGAAGGGAAAAGCATATTTTTCTTGAATTCGCACCCGGAGTTTGCGAATTTGCGGTGCATCGCCGCTGTTTTTAATGATTTCCAAACGCTCTAAAGCTTGAGCAATATTCATTTCCTTGAAATCTCGCACTCTCGCAGCTAAATCTAAGGGCGTGCGGGGAAGTTGCAACTGCTGGTGTTGAAACCTAACTATATTGCGGTAAGAGCCGTCTGGAGCTACTATATAAGCGGTGCCGTTGAAAAAATCCCAGGTGTTTTCTGAGGGATTCCAAGTCGCTGATTCTGAAGAAACGATTTGATTGAGACCTGGTGCGGAGCGATCGATAATTGTTAAACCTTTCATTTGCTGGCCGTCAAACTGTTCTGCATAAAAAAAGCGGGACAGGATTTCTTCGCCACCTTTTTCGGGTTTGCGAAATTCTGTGTAAATAATATTTCGATCTTGAAATGTCGGTTTTTCTCGCTTCAGGGCTCTGTCTAAAGTTAAAGTGGCTCTGTAACTGGCGGCGGGTACAACTAATTCTTGCAAAGCAAAGGTGAAGCCGGCAACGATTAAACTCATAATGACTGCGGGCATTATCAATCGGTAAACGCTAACTCCGCAACTGCGGAGGGCGATGAGTTCGCTGTCGCTGGAGAGTCGGCTGTAGCTCATTAAGGTTGCTAGCAGCATTGACATGGGGAAAGCTAATACTACAAAGTACGGAATTTGCAGCAGAAAAATTTCCAGGGCGGCGCCGTAGGGGAGGCCTGATTCTGCTACTCTGCGGACTAATTCAAATAACGCTCCCACGGTGACGGCGACTGATGTAAATAGTCCGACGCCAAACAGAAATGGGCCGATTAGTTCTTTGGTAATGTACCAGTCCATTACTGAAATTCTCGGCAGCCAGTTGAGGGGATTGAAGGATTTGGACGTTGCTATTTTCATACTTTGGCGTTTTTGCCGATCGCTCCTTAAGTTAAAATTTAAATTCTCAATTCTAAATTTCTTGGGAGTTACGCAGGGGTGGTCAGAAACCGGGTTTTTTTACGAAAATCCTTCGTTATATTCCAAAGATTAACTAAAAAACCCGGTTTCTTGGACTTTGAATGCGTAAGTCCTGTTTCTGTCTTGTGCTTTTAAAAGACTATCGCACGAAGTTGTCGCCTAGGTAATACTGCCGCACTAAAGGGTTGCTGTAGAGTTCTTCTTCAGCCCCGGAGGCTAAAATTTGGCCGTCTCGCATGATGTAGGCTCGATCGGTAATTTCGAGGGTTTCTCGGACGTTGTGATCGGTGATCAGGATGCCGATTTTACGATCGCGCAGTTTGGCAATAATCGTCTGAATTTCATCAACGGCGATCGGATCGACGCCTGCAAACGGTTCGTCTAAAAATAGAAACATCGGGCCGTCTCGCCCAGCGGCTAAGGCTCTTGCTAGCTCAGTCCGCCGTCTTTCTCCCCCGGAGATTTGAATTCCCAAACTGGATGCTATTTTTTCTAAGCGAAATTCTTGCAACAGGAAATCGACTCGCTGCTTCCATTCCCAGCGTGGCACTTGAGTTTGTTCTAAAACTAACAAAATGTTGTCGCGGACGCTCATGTTGCGAAAAATGCTGGCTTCTTGAGCGAGATAGCCTATTCCCAACTCCGCTCGTTTGTGCATCGGCAATTTAGTGATGTCTAAATCGTTGAGCCAAACAGTTCCTTGATTGGGTTTTTCTAATCCGGTAGCTATGTAAAATGTTGTGGTTTTGCCTGCACCGTTGGGGCCGAGGAGTCCGACGATTTCTCCTTGGGCTACTGAAAGGTTGACGCGACTGACTACATTGCGTTTTCCGTAGGATTTGTGAATATTTTCGAGTACAATTTTCATGCTCGTCGAGGCAACTTTTAAGAAGAAGTCATTAGTCATTAGTCATCAGTCATCAGTCAGGGAGCATCTCATTTTTGCAAAAAGCATTTTTCTTTGAGTGCGAGCGTCCCCGCTCGCGTATTGTACAATACGCGAGCGGGGACGCTCGCACTATTAAAAGCAAAACTGAGATGCACCCATCAGTCATCAGTCATCAGTCATCAGTCATCAGTCATCAGTTGGTCAACTGTCAACTGTCAACTGTCATTCGCATCTATTCTGGGTTCTCGATTGTCGCGCATTTCAGCTTTGAGATCGGAACAGGCAGGATGCCTGTTCCACAAGAATGGCAATAAAAATTATTGTTTTAGGTAGATATGCAACAGTTGATGTTTTTGCCGATGCGAAATTTTGCTGCTACCGGGGGCTGTTACTTAGGAGCTGTTCGGGAACGGGCGGGCGGTTTAACAGCGGGATTTGGATTAACCGGAGCTGGTTTGGGCCCGATCGAATTTTGGGCTGCTGCATCTTGTTCTGGCGCCACCAGATAGACGGATTCTACTTGTCCTGGATTGTCTGGGAGCGCAATAAACCGCCCTTCGTCAATCAGGTATGTGATGGTTTCGCCGCGCAGGCTGTTTCCCTGCTGCAATACGTACACGTCACCGCTGAGAATGATCCGGCGCTCGCGGCTGAAGTATTGAGCTTGAGCTGCGGTTGCTTGTATTTGGCGGGCTGGGTAGTTGATTTGGACGTTGCCGCGGGCTGTCACGATGCCGGTTTTGGAGTCGGCTTCTTGGATGTCCGATCGCACGGAAAGAGTGCGGGGCGGTGCGGCTTGCGGGTAGGTAGGAGAGGCGATCGCGCCAGCCAGAGTCAGCGGCAACAGCAGCGATAATCCTTTGAATAGGCGGGAATTGAGTAGTTTAGCGGAGGGCATCATAGCTTGCAAGCCTCAAAATTTTTGAAATTGCTGAAGGGCATTATCTCACCCCTGATTTTTCTCTATGGAGATTAGATCCACCACACCCGATCGGTTAGGTATTTTATCTTAACGGCCGTGAAAAATTCCCGTAAGGTCGATCGACCTGCCCGAGAGCGTCAACCAATTATCCTAGCAAGACAATAGCCCTTTCTTCGCCTGTTTGGATGATTTACTGGAGAAAGCAAGTTTTTTGACGGTTTGGGCGATCGGGAAGTTTCGGGCAGTCTCAAAGGTAGATTGCATAAGCTGTCCGCAAAAAGATAATCTTACAACTGTGCTGATAAAAGTCAGAATCTTTGGAAACAATTAGTCCACATTGTCCCGTTCGATCCAGCGTGCGGCTGTGAATTTCCCATTGCTTGCCCCGGCTCCAACGCACTGTTAGCCTGCGCTTTGCAGCCATCATACTTCCATAGGCAACATTAACTACCCAAGCTGGTACAAATCCATTCCAATCGTCGCTCAAGTCTTTTGAGCAATGATATAAACATGATTCTCAGGATATTGATCGTATTCAAGGTGAAGGGATGTAAATTGAGACTCACTCAGAATCTTTAGGAAAGCATTTACACCTAGTGTGCTGTACTCAAAGTCTTGACCTTGAAATGTTCCAGAAACTTCACCTGCTTCATGCCCACCCCCACACGTGAACATCAATACACCATCAGGTTCAAGAGCATTGCATAGCTTTTTCATCACAGATTCTTGCATATCTAGCGGCAGATGAAATGTGCTGTCCCAAGCAACAATCAAGCTGTAGGGTTTGGGAGGATTCCAACAGCAGATGTCTGCTTGATAGAAGACGATGTTTGGATGCAGTTGTTTGGCTAAATCAATCATTTCTGAGGAAATATCAAGTCCTTCCACTTGAAATCCATGTTCGCTTAGGACTTTAATAAAGCGTCCACTGCTTCCACACCCTATATCAAGAGCTACCTGCTTTTTATGGGTGAATTGAATAGCACGCTCCAACTGTGGGATACCATAAAGCGAATCTTGATGCTGAGTTTGCCACCAGTGGGCAATACGATCGTATCGGGCTGCTGTATCCTCTGTATCCATGTTTATTCTTACTTATGACTGTCTCAGCATTAACCTGAAGCAACCTAACGTTCCCAATCACCCGCCGCAGATACACTCAAACTCAAACTGATAACCTATCAGCGGTCAGTGTGCATTGGGGTTGTTAGCTGGCTGGCGCATACTCATTACCTAAATCAAAGCAAAAAATTGATTGCAACTACTTGAACTCAATACAGATGTAATCTTCATTTTTCCAACTCACTAAATGGTGAGCAAATATCTATCAAGCAACCATTCGGATCAACAGTTAAGAATCGACGCTGCCCATAAAATTCGTTTCTTAGTTCTTGAACTATGCGAAGCCCCATAGCTACTGCTTTTTCGTAGACTAGATCAACCTCGGGAACCACAAAAGTTACATACATACCTGAAGGAGCGGTTTGATATTCTTGTGGAACTAAACTATGACTACGAAGAATGATTCCAAACTCTAGTTCTTTATTAGACGGACTACGAAGTTGAACATACCAATCACTATCGTAGCTCACATCAAAGCCAAGCAAGGTCACATAAAAATCTCGGCTTTCAGCAAGTCGATCGGAGCAAATGTTTGTAAGAATGCGGCTAAAACTCATGAGTCTTCCTAATCATTGGTTTAGTCCAGCTAACTGCTAATTATATAGCAAATGCGGTACAATACATAAAATGGCATAAAAATACCGCAGGTCGCTCATGTATATCAACCCCTGCTTACTCCAGATCGCAATCTCCTTTTATCGATCGAGTTCGGTGTACCAGCCTGCTCATATTGAAGTTTGTTCTAGTTTGATAATTCGCGGCAATCGCAAGCCTGCAACTTCTGCACCTGTTAACAACGGTACAAATTCAGCGACTTTTTCCGGGCCAGCTTGCTGCAAAGCACTCAAGAGTTTAGCACTTTGTCCGAGCAAATCTTCAACGGCAATTCCCGCATAACTCGGTTGATAATAATTGAGCCGATTTATGCCTTCTCCCAGCAAGATTACTGCACCGCGCCAGTTTTGATTGCTTAGGTGATAAAGCGCGACAGAAATTTGCAATATTCCCTGATAAAATCTTTTGTCCGGCTCGCCGGCTTCCATCCACAAAGCCTCTAAGGTATCGTGACAAGCGTAAAAATCTTGGCTGTTAAACTGTTCGATACCTTGCCAAAACTCGATCGGCATTTCCTCTGTCATTCGCTTGGAGATTGGGATTTTGGATTGGGGATGCGTGTTAGAGTAGGCGGCGATCGTTGAGGTCGCTGTCAACTGTCAACTGTCAATTGTCAACTGATTTACGACCTATTTTCACAACAATTACCAATTTTACCAGAAAGAATTGGTTTAAAGCCCCAAGCCCGATCGGGAAAAATTAAAAGAAGACTATTCATTACTCCAATCCTCTTTCTTTCAGGTAGAGGTAGCTCTCAACTGTCAAGCGGTCAACTGTCAACTGTCAACTGTCAACTGTCAACTGTCAACTGAAGACCGCCTACTTAACCGATTACATGGTCTCTCTGACTGCTTGAATCTGATCCATGCTAATTTCCTGATTAGTTCCAGCAAAATCGTTATCTGGCGTCAGAAATAACATACAGTGACATTCTTTCCGCTCGCGCATGGGAATGCAAGGACAGTTCCAGTAGGCGGCTTTGACTTCGGCTTCTTTATCTTCGTAATGGCGACAAGGGCATAGGGGAGCACCTAGTTCATCTTTGTGCTTTGCTAGTCCTTCTATAACGACAGCAGTGACTGAAGGCTCGGAACAAAAGTAAGTTCCGGTGCGCTTGGCGTAGGTTTCGGAGAAATTCTTCATCGCCTCCAAAGTTTTTTCGTTGGAGAGTTTGGATTTTTCTGTTGTGTTCATAGTTGAGGATCGGAGTTGAGGATGCTACGAGCTTTTGACAATTGTACCCCAGAATGTGATTTTAAACACTTGTATATTTCTCTTTACTTACAAGGAGGAAAAACTTGACAAAAATTGAGTTTTAGGTTGTCGGTTTTTTGGTGATTTTTCTGCATCCCTCCGATTTCGGGAAACTGGCGGTTGACACGGTTTTTGGAGCTGCTAATAGATTTGACCGATCGCCCGCCCAGACAAAAACATCCCCCAACGGGGATAAAAAAAGATAAAATATGAGACCGCTGTCCCTGTTTCCGGCATCTCATGGCAATTTCCCCGCATCCCACCCGCACCAAAAAAGTTCCTTCCTCTAAGCTAATTTGGCCCGCTGACACCGAGTTAGTCGGATTAGTGTTTGAATTGACCCCCCGCGCAGCTAGCTATCTGTACGCGCAGTATGCTATAGGTTTGCACGCTTGGTTTTTGCATCAAATTCAGGAAACTGACCCGGAATTATCGCAACTTTTGCACGACTCGCAGTCAGAAAAAGCCTTTACTATTTCGGGATTGGAGGGTGATTTGCTTCCAGCCGGTAAGGAATTTCAGCTTTTGGGCGATCGCATTTACCGCTGGTATGTCACAGGACTGTCCCAGCAAGTAGTACAATGGCTGAGTCAGTGGCTGCAAAATTTGCCCCAAGAGATTGATTTGCGAAATGCTCCGCTGGTAATTCGCTCTTGGGATATTGCTTTTTCTCCCACAACTTACCAGCAATTGCTAACAGCAGAACATCCATTATCTAGAAACATAAAACTTAGTTTTGTAACTCCTACAAGCTTTCGCAGCAAAGGGCATCACTTCCCGCTACCAGTTCCCGAAAATGTTTTTCACAGCTATTTGCGCCGCTGGAATAACTTTTCGGGTATGAATGTTGACCAAGCAGAATTTCTGAATTGGATTGACGAAAATGTAATTATTAGCCGCCACAAGTTGGAGTCGCAAAAGGTGGCGGCGGGCAAAAAAGGCATGGTAACGGGATTTACTGGGGCTGTGGAATTTGCGATCGGGCGATCGGCCGGATTGCGCCCTGATTTTGTACAATTATTTTATGCCTTGGGGCAATTAGCACCTTACTGCGGCACGGGCCACAAAACAACCTTTGGATTGGGACAAACGCGATCGCAATGGTTGACAGAATCCCTACCCGAAGTCTCTATCCAAAGCGTATTGGCGGCGCGAATCGATGAATTGACAGAGAAGTTTATGGCGCACAGAAAGCGTACAGGCGGGAGTCGGGCTGGTGAGATTGCGGAAACTTGGGCGACGATTTTAGCGCGCCGGGAATTGGGGGAATCTTTGTTCGATATTGCTGCTGATTTGGAAATGCCTTATGAAACTGTGAAAACTTATGTAAAATTAGCAAGAAGAGCTTTGAAAGTCGAGGATTGAAGCATACACAAAATTAAAAAGCACAGGGGTGTATCTGGCGCAAGGCAAATATATCTGTAGGGGCGAAGCATGACCGCAGAAAATAGGAGATTATAACTAATAACTTATATGCGGTCATGCTTCGCCCTCTTCCTTGCGCCAGATGCGCCCGATCTATTTACTATTAGGAGACCTGAGAAAAATTCTCGAATTAGTTGATTTATTTTCATTCCTGGTTTTTGTTTTTTACAAGTAATTGTGATTATAATATATCCAGTGTCCACCATGAGTTCTATGCCCGAACCTAAAAATAGATTTAAACTTGGTCTCTTATTAGATCTATATGAGAGCCATTTCTTAAAGCATTCATTTATGCGAAAGTTGCGTTTACGTCATCTGAAGCATTGGTTCAGTTGTCTCAAGGTAGGACAAAAGATTAGTGTGGGCTATGGACTGGCGCTGGGAGTGGCAATTCTGGGAACCGCTACAGGAATCTCGATCGCTGACCAATATCATCAGCAAGCTGTTAGACACGAACAAAATGCGATCGAAGAAACTCAATTCATCAGTGAATTGCAGATCCAGCTCGTTCAAGTTCTTCTCCACCAACAGCAGATCCTGATGCTATTGGAAAATCGAGATTTGCTAGACCAACAGTATTCCTATTTTTTAAACCATGTGGCTCTATTCAAAAAAGAATGGTCTGAGTTTAAATCTTCGGAAGGGGATACAAAAAATCATAAGGTTGACGAGTCACCTGCTGAAATAAATACCGTCAGACGTTTTCTGCAAGCCAATCAAGAGATTCCAGAGGCTTACTTGCAGCAGACAGAGGCGATATTAAAGGCAATTAATTCCGCTGAATTATCACCCGCAGAAATTCAGATATTCCGCAGCCAGCTCTTGACTTTTGGTAGCAGTCCTACATCGCTGCAATTGAAGAAATTTTTACAAGATATAGAGCAATTAAAGGTAAGGGCGTATAAAGATTACAAAGAAGCAAAAACTGAGTTTGCAAATGTACAGGTGCTACGAGTACAGGTTATTGCTGGGAGCATGATTTTGTCAGTGGCGATCGCCATTTTCCTCGCGATTTATACCAGTCGGGCGATCGCTCGTCCCCTCCAACAAGTCACCCATATTGCCCAGGAAGCAACCCAAACGGGCAATTTTGATTTACAAGCTGCTGTTACCACTCAAGATGAAATTGGTATATTAGCAACAGCCCTAAATCAAATGATTCGACGAGTCAAGCAACTGCTACAGGAACAACAAGCCGCATCCACAGAACGCCTAATTCAACATGAAAAAATGGCGACTTTGGGACAGTTGATTGCAGGAGTAACCCATGACATTAACAATCCAATTAATTCCATAGCCGGCAACCTAACCCATACTGACAGATACCTAAAAGACTTACTAGAACATTTGCACATCTATCAGCAGCATTACCCCGAACCTGCGTCAGAAATTATCGAACACGCTGAAGCCATTGAGCTAGAATTTGTAGAAGAAGATATACCCCTAATGCTTGCATCTCTTCAGCAGAGTGCTGAACGTATCCGCGATATCAGTTATTCCATGCGGTTGTTTGCACGAGCAGACTCTTCCCAAAAGATTGCTTTCGATATCCACGAAGGCATCAACAGCACGCTATTAATTTTGAAACACAGACTCAAAGCCAATAATAATTATTCGGAAATTACTGTTGCCAAAAATTACGGCAAGTTGCCAAAGATTAAATGTTTCGCTGGACAATTAAATCAAGTATTTATGAACATTATTGGCAATAGTATTGATGCCCTAGATGATGTAATGGATCGAAGTAAAAATTCTGATAATTCTGAACTCGTGCTGATTCCTTCTATTCAAATTCAAACTGAAATTATCGAAGATAATTGGGTCAGAATTAGGATTGCTGACAATGGTTCAGGCATCGATGAAGCGTTGAAATTACGCTTATTTGAGTCATTCTTTACAACCAAAGATGCCGGGAAAGGCACCGGGCTAGGACTCTCAATGAGTCACCAGATTGTGACGGAAAAGCATGGGGGGAAACTCTACTGCAATTCCCAACCTGGACAGGGAGCGGAGTTTGTGATTGAGTTACCTATTGGTTAATTTTAATGAATAATCAAAAGCAGAGTTATACGAATTTTTTATGAGGCTGCATAGAATCCGAATACAAATTAGGTACGTAGTTGCGCTTTAGCGCTCTTTATAATATTAGGAAAGAACGCTAAAGCGCAACTACGTACCTATGATGACAATAAAATCAGCCTGCTTATTCAGGGGAACTTAGGGGAGATCGGGATATGTGCAAGTTCACATTAAATTGGTATTATAAAACTTTATTAAGTTTGTAAGCAGTAGTAAGCAATAGTAGTATCATCTAGTCAAAATGGTCAAGAGAATTATTGCGATCGTCAAAAAATGGAGAGTCTGAATGCAACTAGCAGAGAGGCACATCATTAAATCCACCGAGAATCGTTTTGTTGAAATTGACGAATTAGCCTTTAAATCCAAAA